>NZ_JAJSZC010000049.1:0-39859 GCF_036815105.1 Streptomyces sp. IBSBF 3136 | reverse complement strand
CCACGGCCCCCACCGCCCAGAACCCCTGGGGCTGCCCCTACGTCCAGCGCGACGGGCAGCGCAATCCCGAGGTGGACACCGGCACCGACCGGCAGGACGCCGAGAAGGTCTTCGACTCCACCTACGACCTCTCGCTCGCCTGGTACTACACGGGCAGGCGCGGCTATGCCGAGAAGGCCGGACAGATCCTGCGCACCTGGTTCCTGGACCCGGCCACCCGGATGAACCCCGAGCTGGACCACGCCCAGTTCATCCCGTGCAGGTACGACGGCCGGGCCATCGGCATCATCGACTTCTCGCAGTCGTACACCAGCGTCCTCGACGCACAGGCGATCCTCGCCGCCGGCGCCCCCGGCTGGAGCCCCGCGGACCGGACCGCGATGAACCGGTGGAACGCCGACTTCCTCGACTGGCTGAAGGACGGCGACTTCGGCCGGCAGGAGGGCGGGGCCGCCAACAACCACGGCACCTTCTACGACCTCCAGCTCGCCGCCCTCGCCTGTGCCACCGGCGACACCGGCCTCGCCCGGCGGACCGTGCTCGACGCGCGCACCCGGCGGATCGACCCGCAGATCGCCGCCGACGGGAGCCAGCCGCAGGAACTCGCCCGCACCCGCAGCTGGCACTACTCGGCCTTCGACCTGGTCGCCTACACCCGGCTCGCGGCCATCGGCGGGCACGTGGGCGTGGACCTCTGGTCCCACCGGGGGCCGGCCGGGCAGAGCCTGTTCCGGGCGGTCGACTACCTGCTCCCCGCCGCGACCGGCGCCGCCGCGTGGCCGCACCCCGAACTGGAGTTCCTCCGCTACGCGGCGAGCGACGTCGTGCACGCGGCGGCGGACGCGGGCGACGCGGCGGCGAAGGCGGCCGCGCCCCGGCTCCAGGCGCCTCCCGGCGGTGACCTGTGGGCCCTGCGGCCCGCCGCCGAGCAGCTCGACTCGATCGCCGGCTGACCGCCTGACCAGGGGCTTCCCGACCGGGCTTCCCGAACGGGCTCCTGAGCGGTCGCTTAGTATGGGGTGTCCCCACCGCCCCTACCGCCGCTCAGGAGCCCCTCCCGTGACCGCCGAAGCCCCGACCGCCCTCGTCGTCCCCTACGGGCGGCTGATCCCCGTCACCGTCCACTTCGACGACCTGGACGCGCTCGGGCTGCTGCACAACGCCCGCTACCCGCTGATGGTGGAGCGCGCCTGGACCGAACTGTGGAACGCGCACGGCGTCCGCTTCGACGGGGACTGGGCGGCCGCCGGCGACGCCTGCAACGCGGTGCGCGAACTGGCCATCGGCTACGAGGCGCCGGTCACCCGGCCGGGCGTCTACGCCGTGCACCTCTGGCTGGAGCGGCTCGGTACCACCGGCCTGACCTACGGCTTCCGTTTCTGCTCGGCCGACGGCACGCAGACCTACGCGCGGGGCACCCGGGTGCTGGTCCGGCTGGACGCGGGCACGCTGCGCCCGGCGCCGTGGAGCGAGGAGTTCAGGGCCGTGGGTCGGGAACTGCTGCGGCCCGCGGACTGACCTGCTGCGCACCGCCGCGTTCGGCGGTGCGCAGCACGCCCGCGAACGCCGCGAGTCCGCAGGCCAGCACGGTCACCACGCAGAACGAGACCATCAGGCTGGTCGCCTGGGCCACGCCGCCGATCAGGCTGGGCGCGATCAGGCCCGAGGTGTAGGTGATGGTGGCCACGCCCGCGATCGCCTGGCTCGGGTTGGGGCCCGCGTGCCCGGCCGCCGCGAAGCACAGCGGCACGACCACCGCGATCCCGAGTCCCATCAGCCCGAACCCGGCCATCGCCACCACCGGGTGCCCCGCGACGACGATCAGCAGACCGCCGAGCCCTGCCACGACACCGCCCGCCCGGACGGTGCGGACCGCGCCGAACCGGTTCACCACCGCGTCCCCGGCGATCCGGGCCACCGCCATGGTGAGCATGAAGCCGGTCGTGCAGGCCGCCGCCACCCCGGCCGAGCTGTCCAGCCGGTCCCGCAGGAACACGGCCGACCAGTCGAGGCTCGCCCCCTCGGCGAACACCGCGCAGAAGCCGACCGCCCCGATCAGCAGCGCCGAGCGGGGCGGCAGCGCGAACCGCGGCGGCGGCTCCTCGTCCTCGGGGGGCTGGAGGTCGAGCACCCATGTGCAGGCCACCAGGCCGAGCACGGTGAGCGTCGCGGCGGCCAGCGCGAAGTGCACGCGCGCGTCCGAGCCCAGGTGGGCGGCGAGCGTGCCCGCGGCCGAGCCGACGAGCGCGCCGGCGCTCCACATGCCGTGCAGGCCGGACATGATCGACTTCTCCAGCGCCCGCTCGACCTCGACCCCCAGGGCGTTCATCGCCACGTCGGCCATGCCCGCGCCGGCGCCGTAGGCGAACATCGCCAGGCACAGGGTGTACAGGTTCGGCGCGAGCCCGGGCAGGACCAGAGACAGTGTCCACAGGGTGAGCAGCCCGCGCAGGGCGGTACGGCTGCCGAAGCGGTGGCTGATCCGGCCCGCCAGCGGCATCGCGCACGAGGCGCCGAACGCCGTGAACGCGAGCGCGAAGCCGAGCTGTCCCGCGCTCAGCGAGGCGTGGTCCTGGATCCACGGCACCCGGGTCGCGAAGGATCCGGTCACCGCTCCGTGTACGGCGAACACGGCCGCCACGGCGTACCGGGCGCGCCTGGCTTCCTCGCGCGTGCAGGCCACCTCACCCATGTTCCAGCCCTCCCCGGAGGCGCCGCAGTGCGTCCCCGCTGTTCCGCCGTAAACTATCAGGGACCCTGCCTGATAGATAGTGAGCGTCGCGGTGGCCCGCGTCTGGGAGGATGCCCGCCATGCCCGCATCACCGAGCACCGCCCGGGCCATCAACGACCGGCTCGCCCTGCGGCTGCTCCAGCACGAAGGCCCGCTCACGGCGGGCCAGTTGAAGCAGCTCACCGGGCTCTCCCGGCCTACGGTCGCGGACCTCGTCGAACGGCTCACCGCCTCCGGCCTGATCACGGTCGTCGGGGAGTCCGGCGAACAGCGCCGGGGCCCGAACGCCCGGCTGTACGGCATCGTCGCCGACCGCGCGCAGCTCGCCGCGCTCGACGTCCGCACCGAGGGCGTATTCGTGCTGGTGTCCGACCTGGTGGGCCGGGTTCTGGCCGAGGCGTCCGTGCCGATCGGCGGCGACACCGGGACCGGGCCGGCCGTGGAACAGGTGGTGACCGCGGTGGAGCGGACCGCCAAGAAGGCCGGCGCCGACCGGCTGCACACCGTCGGCATCGGGGCGCCCGGGCTCGTCGACCCCGCCACCGGCGACCTCCGCGACTCCGGCGGACTGCCCGCCTGGCACCGGCGGCTGGCCGCCGCCCTGCAGGAACGCCTGCCCGAGGCGCGCGTGACGGTGGAGAACGAGACCAACCTGGCCGCCCTGGCCGAGCAGCGCGAGGGCGCCGCCCACGACCGTGACACCTTCGTGCTGCTCTGGCTGGGCCACGGGGTCGGCGCGGCGGTCGTGCTGGACGGCTCCCTGCGCCGCGGCGCCTCCGGCGGCACCGGCGAGATCGGCTTCCTGCCGGTCCCGGGTACGGCCTCGCTGCCCTCGGCCAGGGACTGCGACGGAGGCTTCCACTCGCTGGCCGGTGCGGCCGCGATCGGCGCGCTGGCCCGAGAGTACGGCCTGCCGGCGGCGGGCGACACGGACGGTCCCGGCGCCGCGGAGGCGGTGCGCGCGGCGGTGGCGCCGCTGACCGGTTCCCCCGCCGGGGCGCAGGGTCCCGCGGACCGCTTCCTCGACGCACTCGCCGACCGGATCGCCGTCGGCGCCGCCTCCGTGGTCGCCATCCTCGACCCCGGCTGCGTGGTCCTCGGCGGAGAGGTGGGGCAGGCGGGGGGAGCGCTCCTGGCCGCCCGGGTCGAGGACCGCCTGCGCCGCATGTCCCCCCTGCGCACCGAAGTCCGCCCCGGCGCCCTCGGCGGCGCGGCGGTCCTGCGCGGGGCCCTGCTGACGGCGAGGGACCGCGCCCAGGACGAACTGTTCGGCCCACCGGACCACTGAGGGCGGGGCCCGCGCCACGGGAGAGCGGGACGTGCTGGGCGGCCCGGCGGCGGGCAAGGGCCGTCGACACCGCCACCGGGCCCGTCCGCACCCTAAGAGGACTAGACCAATGGGGTCAATGGTCCGGACCAATCGAGGTGTTCGGAGAAGTCCAGCCCGACCGCCTGTGAGCCAACCCACAATCTTCACCCACATGGACCAGCCCGGGACGTGGCACACTGGCCGTGTACCAGAAGCAGCGCACTCCGGGGTCGGTGAAAGTCCGAACCGGCGGTTACAGTCCGCGACCCGGTCGCTTCCAGCGGCCGGTTGACCAGGTGAAATTCCTGGACCGACGGTTAAAGTCCGGATGGGAGGCAGTGCGCGGCGGGCGGGCACGCATGCGTGCGCGTCGCCGTATCTGGGCTCGTCCGCGTGCGGACGGGTCCTTTTCGGCGTCGGCGATCTCCACGCTGCAGCTCACCCGTTCATTCTGTCGTCATCGACAGGCCCCGGAGTCCGTGCCCCCTTGAGGCAGGAGGACCCGGGAAGTGTTCACCGGAATCGTCGAAGAGCTGGGTGAAGTCACCGCCGTCGAGAATCTCGGCGACGCGTCGCGCTTCCGGCTCCGCGGCCCCGTCGTGACCGAGGGCGCGCAGCACGGCGACTCCATCGCCGTGAACGGGGTCTGTCTCACCGTCGTGGAGCACGAAGGCGACGAGTTCACCGCCGACGTCATGGCCGAGACGCTGCTGCGTTCCAGCCTCGGCGCGCTGACCGTCGGTTCCCGCGTCAACCTGGAGCGCCCCACCGCCGTGGGCGCGCGCCTCGGCGGGCACATCGTCCAGGGACACGTCGACGGCACCGGGCAGGTCCTGGCGCGCACGCCGTCCGAGAACTGGGAGATCGTCAGGATCTCGCTGCCGGCCGAACTCGCCCGGTACGTCGTGGAGAAGGGCTCCATCACCGTCGACGGCATCAGCCTCACCGTCGTGGAGGCCGGCGCCGACCACTTCACGGTCAGCCTCATCCCGACCACCCTCGCCCTGACCACGCTCGGCCGCAAGCAGCCCGGCGACCCGGTCAACCTCGAGGTCGACGTCATCGCCAAGTACGTCGAGCGGCTCCTCGGCGACCGTGCCCAGGGAGCCACCCGGTGAACTGGATGAACTCCGAGGCCTTCACCCTCTTCGGCCAGCACATCATCTGGTCCGACATGGTCGGCAACATCCTCGGCCTGATCACCCTGGCCCTCGGCTGGCGCCGTTCGCTGCTCACCTGGCCCGTCCAGTTCCTGTCCGGACTGGTCCTCTTCGCGGCCTTCTACGGCCACCTGACCGGCAGCGCCGGCAAGCAAACGGTCGTCATGGCCGTCGCGCTCTACGGCTGGTGGCGCTGGCGGCGCGACCGGGACCGCTCCGCGGACGGCCACATCACCCCCCGCTTCGCCAGCTGGCGCGAGCGCGCGGCCATGGCGGCCGCCGCCGCGGCGGGCACCGTCGCCGTGGCCCTGCTGTTCCAGGCCTACCCGAGCCTGTCCTGGGACCCCTGGCCCGACGCCTACATCTTCGTCGGCACCGTCGTCGCCATGTACGCCCAGGCCAAGGGCATGGTCGAGTTCTGGATCGCCTGGCTGCTGGTCGACCTCGTCGGCGTGCCCCTCAACTTCGCGAACGGCTACGCCTTCTCCGGTTTCGTCTACGTCATCTACGGCGCGCTCGTCCTGTGGGGCATGCGCGACTGGTGGCTGCGCTCCCGCAAGGGCTCGCAGCCCGTCCTGGAAGGAGCCCCGGCATGACCTCGGCACCGCCCCTGTACGACACGGACACCATCGAGAACTTCGAGCTCGACCCCGTAGAGCAGGCCATCGCCGACATCGCCGCCGGTCGCCCGGTGGTGGTCGTGGACGACGAGGACCGGGAGAACGAGGGCGACCTCGTCATCGCCGCCGAGAAGGCGACGCCCGAGATCGTCGCCTTCATGATGAGCGAGTGCCGGGGCCTGATCTGCGCGCCCATGGAGGGCGAGGAACTCGACCGGCTCCGGCTGCCGCAGATGGTCGAGGACAACACCGAGTCGATGAAGACGGCCTTCACCGTCTCCGTGGACGCCTCCGCCGCGCACGGCGTCAGCACCGGCATCTCCGCCGCCGACCGCGCCACCACGCTCCAGCTCCTGGCGAGCGGCACGGCCGAGCCCACCGACCTGGTCCGCCCCGGACACGTCTTCCCGCTGCGTGCCCGGCCCGGCGGCGTCCTGGTCCGCGACGGCCACACCGAGGCCGCCGTCGACCTCGCCCGGCTCGCGGGCCTGCGCCCGGCCGGCGCCATCGTGGAGATCGCCGGCGAGGACGGCCGCATGCTGCGGCTGCCCGAGCTGATCCCGTTCGCCCGCAAGCACGGCCTGACGATCATCTCCATCGAGCACCTGATCGCCTACCGGCGCGGCAGCGAGCCCACCGTCCGCCGCGAGGCCGAGACCCGGCTGCCCACCAGCCACGGCACCTTCCGCGCCTACGGCTACCGGTCCACCCTCGACGGCGTCGAGCACGTCGCCCTCGTCCACGGCGAGATCGGTGACGGCGAGGACGTCCTGGTCCGGGTGCACTCCGAGTGCCTCACCGGCGACGTCTTCGGCTCCCTGCGCTGCGACTGCGGCCCCCAGCTCGACGCATCTCTCGCCCGCATCCAGGAGGAGGGCCGCGGAGTCGTCGTCTACCTGCGCGGCCACGAGGGACGCGGCATCGGCCTGCTGTCCAAGCTGCGCGCCTACGAGCTGCAGGAGCAGGGCCGCGACACCCTCGACGCCAACCTGGAGCTCGGCCTGCCCGCCGACGCCCGGGACTACGGCGCGGGCGCGCAGATCCTCGCGGACCTCGGGGTCCGCAGCGTGCGCCTGATGACCAACAACCCCGACAAGACCGACGCGCTGCTGCGCCACGGCCTGCGGGTCATCGGCCGCGAGTCGATGCCGGTCCAGGCCGGCGAGCACAATTTGCATTACCTGCGCACCAAGCGCGACCGGATGGGGCACGACCTGCCCTGGCTCGACACCCCGGCCGTGCCGGCCGCGGCGGCGACGCCCGCGACCGCCTGCGGCAACCAGTAAGCGAAAGCACCCCGACAGCACTCAGCAGCACTTAGGAGAGACGTGAGCGGCAAGGGCGCACCCGAGCTGTCCGTACGCAACGCCGGTGACCTCAGGGTCGCCGTCATCGCGGCACAGTGGCACGAGAAGGTGATGGACGGTCTGGTGAACGGCGCCCTGCGCGCCCTGCACGACCTGGGGATCGACGAGCCGACCCTGATCCGGGTCCCCGGCAGCTTCGAACTGCCGGTCGCCGCCAAGGTCCTGGCGGGCCGCGGCTACGACGCGGTGGTCGCCCTCGGCGTCGTCATCCGGGGCGGCACCCCCCACTTCGACTACGTGTGCCAGGGCGTCACCCAGGGCCTCACCCAGGTCTCCGTGGAGACCGGCGTCCCCGTGGCCTTCGGCGTGCTCACCTGCGACACCGAGGACCAGGCCCTCGACCGGGCCGGCATCGAGGGGTCGAGCGAGGACAAGGGACACGAGGCGGTGAGCGCGGCCGTCGCCACGGCCATCACACTCCGCTCAGTATCCGAACCCTGGCACTGAGGAGTCCCGCACACCGCGTAGGGTGGGGCCCACCATGTCCAAGAAGACGTTCGAGGAGCTCTTCGACGAGCTCCAGCAGAAGGCCGCCAACGGCGATCCCGCCACCTCCCGTACCGCCGAGCTGGTCGGCAAGGGCGTCCATGCCATCGGCAAGAAGGTCGTCGAGGAGGCAGCCGAGGTCTGGATGGCCGCCGAGTACGAGGGCAAGGACGCGGCCGCCGAGGAGATCTCGCAACTCCTCTACCACGTCCAGGTGATGATGGTCGCCCGCGGGATCTCCCTGGACGACGTGTACGCCCACCTCTGAGCCCCACCCCCAGCATTCACCGACACCAACGCGAAGGAAGCCCGCCCCATGCTGCGCATCGCCGTCCCCAACAAGGGTTCCCTGTCCGGCCCTGCGGCGGACATGCTGCATGAGGCCGGCTACCAGCAGCGCCGGGAGTCCAAGGAGCTGCGGATCGTCGACCCGGTGAACGAGGTCGAGTTCTTCTACCTCCGCCCCCGCGACATCGCGATCTACGTCTCCTCCGGCCGGCTCGACATCGGCATCACCGGCCGCGACCTGCTGGTCGACTCCGGCGCCGACGCCGAGGAGATCCTGCCGCTCGGCTTCGCCCGCTCCACGTTCCGCTTCGCAGCCAAGCCCGGCACCGCGACGGGCGTCGCCGACCTCAAGGGCCGGACGGTCGCCACCTCCTACGAGGGCATCGTCGCCGGGCACCTCGCCGACAGCGGCGTCGACGCCTCCGTCGTCCACCTGGACGGCGCCGTCGAGACCGCCATCGAGCTGGGCGTCGCCGAGGTCATCGCCGACGTCGTCGAGACCGGCACCAGCCTGCGCAACGCCGGCCTGGAGGTCTTCGGCGAGCCCATCATGAAGTCCGAGGCCGTCGTCATCCGCCGCACCGGCGCCGACGTCGAGGAGCCCAAGGTCCAGCAGTTCCTGCGCCGCCTCCAGGGCGTCCTGGTCGCACGGACCTACGTGATGATGGACTACGACTGCCGGGTCGAGCAGCTGGAGAAGGCCGTCGCGCTGACTCCGGGCCTGGAGTCGCCGACCGTCTCCCCGCTGCACAACGAGGGCTGGGTCGCCGTCCGCGCCATGGTCCCCGCCAAGGAGGCGCAGCGGATCATGGACGACCTCTACGAGATCGGCGCCCGGGCCATCCTCACCACGGCCATCCACGCCTGCCGCCTGTAAGGGACACGCACCGAGATGTCCGAGATGTCCGACCTGCCCGATCTCCCCGTCACCTTCCGGCCCGGTCCCACCCGGGTGATCCTGCTCACCGCCGGTGTCGTGATCTTCCTGGTGATATCGGGGATCGCCCTGCTGCTCGACCTCGGCCCGGGGGAGCGGCTCACGTTCGTCGTCACCGCCGCGCTGATCTTCGGGGTGCTGGCCCAGCTGGCCCGGGTGCGGGTCGTCGCCGACGAGAGCGGCGTCACCGTGGTCAACATCGCGAGCAGGCGGCGCCTGGCCTGGGCGGAGATCGTCCAGGTGAACCTCCGTCCGGGCGATCCCTGGGTCTTCCTGAACCTCGGCGACGGCACCAGCCTGCCCGCGCTCGGCATCCAGCCGGGCATCGCCCGGCAGCGGGCCATCGCCGACGCCCGGACCCTGCGGGCGCTCGCCGAGGCGCGCTCCGCGGCCCGCGAAACACAAGATCAGGGCTGACTCGGGGGCGTCCACCCTGCCCCCTTGGGCCGTGTCTTGATTAACCTGGTGGCGGAGGCGCTCCTTCGCTGCGCCTCCGCCCCTGTGTGCCGCCCGGTGCCAGGGGCTCCTGCTACCCGAGGAGTGACCCCCTCCGGCGATGGACGGATCGTCCTGTAGTACCTGCGCCGCCCCTGCCCGACATCCCGGGAAGGCGGTGGCAGCGTGACCCTCTCCCTGCTGCTCCTCGGAGCGGCGTTCCTGTTGATTCTCGCCAACGGCTTCTTCGTGGCCGCCGAATTCGGCCTGGTGACGGTAGAGCGCCCGGAGGCCGAGAAGGCCGCCGCCGACGGCGACAGGCGCGCCCGCACGGTCGTGGAGTCGCTGAAGGAACTCTCCTTCCAGCTCTCCGGCACCCAGCTGGGCATCACCATCACCTCCCTGGTCGTCGGCATGCTCGCCGAGCCGGCCCTGGCCACCCTGCTGCGCGGCCCGTTCACGGCCGTCGGCCTCCCCGCGGGCGCCGTCTCCGGCGTCGCCGTGGTCGTCGGCATGCTGCTGGCCTCCGCCGTCCAGATGGTGATCGGCGAGCTGGTGCCCAAGAACTGGGCGGTGTCGCGGCCGCTGCAGGTCGCGCGCTTCGTCGCGGGCCCCCAGCACCACTTCGCCCGCCTGTTCCGGCCGGTGATCGCCATGCTCAACACGGTCGCCAACCGGCTGGTGCGCGCCCTGGGCGTCGAACCCACCGAGGAACTGGCCTCCGCCCGCACCCCGGGCGAACTGGTGTCCCTGGCCCGGCACTCCGCCCAGGCCGGCGCCCTGGAACAGGACACCGCGGACCTGTTCGTCCGCACCCTGTCCCTGGGCGACCTCACCGCGCAGCACGTCATGACGCCGCGCGTGAAGGTCAGCGCGCTCCAGGACTCGGCCACCGCCGAGGACGTCGTGAACCTAACCCGCGCCACCGGCCTGTCCCGCTTCCCCGTCTACCGGGAGAAGATCGACGAGATAGTCGGCATGGCCCACCTCAAGGACGCGCTCGCGGTCCCGGTGCACGACCGGCTGCGTACCCCGGTCAGCCGTATCGCCCGCAAGGCGCTCCTCGTGCCCGAGACGCTCCCCGTCCAGCCCCTGCTGGCCCGGCTGCGCAGCGAGCAGCCCATCGCGGTCGTCGTGGACGAGTACGGCGGCACGGCCGGCGTGGTCACCCTGGAGGACATCGTCGAGGAACTCGTCGGCGAGGTCCGCGACGAGCACGACGCCAAGGACGTGCCCGAGCTGGCCCCCGCCCCGCCGGAGGACGGCAGGCCGGCCTGGGACGTCGACGGCAGCTGCCGGGTCGACATCCTGCTGCGCATAGGCCTCGACGTGCCCGAGGGGCCGTACGAGACCGTCGCCGGCCTGGTCGCCGACCTGCTCGGCCGTATCCCGGCCCCGGGCGACCGCGCGGAACTGCCCGGCTGGCGGCTGTCCGTCCGCCAGGTCGGCCACTACCGCGCCGAGCGGGTCCGCCTGGTCCGCACGGTCCCGGTGGTCAACGTCGCGGAGGCCGTGCGATGAGCGTCCTGCAACTGGTCTTCGCCGCGCTGCTCGTGCTCGCCAACGGCTTCTTCGTCGGCGCCGAGTTCGCCCTGGTCTCCGTGCGCCGCAGCCAGATCGAACCGCTCGGCACGGCCCGCGCCCGCCAGGTGCTGCACGGCCTGGAGCGGCTGCCGCAGATGATGGCGGCCGCGCAGTTCGGCATCACCGTCTGCTCCCTGACCCTCGGCGCGGTCGCCGAGCCGACGGTGGCCCATCTCCTGGAGCCGCTGTTCGAGGCGGTCCACATCCCGGACGGCGTGATCCACCCGCTCGGCTACGTCATCGCCCTCGCCGCCGTGGTCTTCTTCCATCTGGTGATCGGCGAGATGGTGCCGAAGAACCTGGCGATGGCGGCCCCCGAGAAGGCGGCCCTCTGGCTCAGCCCGGGCCTGGTCTACTTCGCCCGGATCTGCCGGCCGATCACCGTGGCGCTCGGCGCGTGCGCGCAGGGCATCCTGCGGATCTTCCGCGTCGACCCCAAGGACGAGGTCGAGGCCGTCGTCACCAGCGAGCAGCTCAACCGCCTGCTGGAGGACTCCGGCCAGGCGGGGCTGCTCGACCCGGAGGAGCAGGAGCGCCTCGAGGACGCCCTCGAACTGGGCTCCCGCCCGGTCACGGACGTCCTGCTGCGCCGTGAGTCGCTGGTGACGGTGACGCCGGCGGTGACCCCCGGCGAGATCGTCGCGCTCACCGCCCGCACGGGCTACTCCCGCTTCCCCGTGTCGGCCACGGAGAAGGGCGCCTTCATGGGCTACGTCCATGTGAAGGACGTCCTGGACCTGGAGAACTCGGACCGCGCGGTGCCCCAGCACATCTGGCACCCCATGACGACCCTGCGCAGCGAACTCGCCCTGGACGACGCCCTGACCGTCATGCGCCGGGCGGCCACCCACCTGGCGCAGGTGGCGGACGCCTCCGGCCGGGTGCTGGGACTGGTCGCCATGGAGGACGTGCTGGAGCTGCTGGTCGGTGAGGTACGGGACCCCGCGCACCGGGAGGCGGCCGACGTGCGGCTGACGGAACCGAGGACGAGCGGGGAGCCCGAGGAGGCGCTGGCCACCTAGGGCCTGTCCGGGGAAGGACCCGCCGGTCCGCCCGCCGTGCGCCCCTCGGGGGCGCACGGCGCCTCACAGGGCCGACGGGTCCTGCGGTCCGCGCCCCGACAGCACCTCTCCGTACGCCTGCATCAGGTCCGGCAGCCTGAGGGTCGCCAGGTCCTGCCGGGACAGCGCCCCCGGGTACCCCGACAGCCGCAGGTCCCGGTACGCGCAGCTCTTCTCGTACAGCGTGCGCAGGAACCGCCCGTTGCCCAGCTCGTCGATCCACTCCTGGTCGACCACGTGCCCGGCGATCGAGCGCAGCTCCTCCAGCGCCTCCTCGTCCCAGAGGTCCCCGTTCTCCGCCGCGAGCACCTTGCCGATCTCGGTGAGCTCCGGCGGCCGGTAGGAGGGGAAGTCGACCCGGGTGGTGAAACGGGAGGACAGACCGGGGTTGGCGGCCAGCAGCCGGTCCATGCCCTCCGGATAGCCGGCCAGGATCACCACCAGGTGGTCCCGGTTGTCCTCGGCCCGCTTGAGCAGCACCTGGAGCGCCTCGTCCCCGTAGGCGTCGCCCTTGCCGTACCCGGAGTTGGAGAGCGAGTACGCCTCGTCCACGAACAGCACCCCGCCGATCGCGGAGTCGATCAGCTCGTTGGCCTTCACGGCCGTCTGCCCCAGGTACTCACCGACGAGATCGGCCCGCTGCGCCTCGACCAGATGGTCACCGCCGAGCAGCCCCAGCGCGTAGAAGACCCGGCCGAGGATCCGCGCGACCGTGGTCTTGCCGGTCCCCGACGGCCCGGAGAAGACGAAATGCCGTTTCGGCGGCTGCACCGGCAGTCCCTGCCCGGCCCGCAGCCGGGCCATGTTCAGCTGCGCGGACAGCGCCTTGACCTGCCGTTTGACCGGTTCGAGCCCCACCATGCGCTCCAGCTCGGCGAGCGCCTCCTCGAGTAACACCGAGTCGGTCGGGCCTCCGGGCAGCGGCCAGGACGACGACGGCATCCCGCTCTTGAGGCGCACCGCGGGACCGGACACCGACGGCAGGGGCCCGGTCGGCAGGTCCGGCTCGGGCAGCCGCAGGTCGCGCCCCTCGGTGCCGAAGAGGGGATCGAGCGTGTCCGGCCCGTCCACCGCGTCCGCCCCGGTACCGGTCAGGGTGATCGCCGCGAGGTCGGCGGAGTCGTCGTAGCCGTCGCCCTCGGCGATCGCCGCGAGCCGGGCGGCGGTGTCCATGAAGGCGGGATCGACCCGGTGCACCGCCCGGTACAGGGGCAGCGCCGCGGCACTGCGCCCGGTCCCCTCGTGTGCCCGTGCCAGCCAGTAGCGCAGCTCCTTGCGCTGCGGCTGCTCGCTGCGGCACCGCATCAGGGCCGCCGCCAGCAGCGGCTCGGCCTGCCCGTACATCTCGAGGCGCACCCGGGCCATCCCGCCGAACAGGCCGGCCTCGATGCCGAGCAGGGGGTCGTCGAGCAGCGGGTCGGTGTGCCGGACCAGCTGGTCCCAGTCCTTGACGAGGTAGGCGCGGCAGGAGTGCAGGAAGCGGACCTGCGGGTCGGTGTCCACCGGCGGGAGCCCGGCCAGCGCCCGGTCCAGCTCCGGCACGTGCCGGCCGTCCAGCCAGTGCGAGGCGTGCGCCAGCAGCAGATCCCGGGGGCTCTCCAGCACCGGCTGCACCCACCAGCCCAGCCAGTACCAGGAGTTGAGCGTCCTGCGGTGCCGGGCGCGCTGCTCCCCGAAGCGTTCGCGGTGGCGGAACATCCGCAGCAGCGCGGTCGTCGTGTCGACCCGCAGGGCGTGCAGCCCGAGCCAGGCGTCCGCCATCCCGGGGTCCATCCGGGCCGCGGCCCGGAACTCCTCCTCGGCCTGCGGGTAGGCGCCCATCGTGTAGGCGTCCACACCTCGCAACCAGGCGAGGTCGGCCGGGGCCTCGGGGCCCTGCGTGCCGAAGTCCATCACGTCCCCCACAGACCGTGCCCCCGTTGGTTCACCGCCGGGCAGGTGCCCGACGGTCGCCGCGGT
The DNA here is from genome assembly GCF_036815105.1 of Streptomyces sp. IBSBF 3136. Taxonomy (NCBI): domain Bacteria; kingdom Bacillati; phylum Actinomycetota; class Actinomycetes; order Kitasatosporales; family Streptomycetaceae; genus Streptomyces; species Streptomyces sp. IBSBF 3136. The sequence goes on along the minus strand of NZ_JAJSZC010000049.1, from coordinate 25,921 downwards.
CGAACCGCTGTGCCGCGGACCGGAGTTGCCGGTGCGCGAGGCAGCCGCTCGACGGTCGCACCGAAGGCATCGTACCCGCGGGAGCACCGCGCACCGAAGGGTGCCGCACCAGCCGTTCCACGAGGTGGGAGCAGACGGGGCGCACACCGTGAAGTGACACAGGGTGAGCGGATCAGCGCGTGAAGCGGGGGAAAGAGGCCCTGAGGGCAGAACGAAGCCCCCGATCACGGGGGAACAACCGGGGGCTTCGCGTCTTCGGGCGGCTCCGAACGGCCGCACATTGAGAACGTAAGACCTGCACGGTCCCCGGGTCAAGCGCCCCTGGAGCACTCAAACAAGTTCCCCCGCAGGGGTCTTCACGGGTTCACCACATCGCGGACGGTCCGTCACCCTGGGTGATGGACTGGTCCGGTCCAAGGGCCTCGGCCGGCCCCGGCAGCACCTCGTACCCCTGCGGCGTCTGCCGCACCAAAAAGTCCGCATGGGGGCGCGACGGGTCCGCGGCGAAGTGCGCCCGCTCCGCCTCGACCCACCCGGTCCAGAACTCCCGCTGCTCCGCGCCGTCCCGGGCGCGGCCGCGGGCCCAGGCCTCCTCGCGCGGCAGATCCATCCACAGCAGCCGCGCCAGATACGGCCGCAGTGCCCTGCGTCCGGCGCCGACCCCCTCCATCAGGACCACGGGGGCGGACGGCAGGGCGCGCGGCGGGCCGAAGGTCCGGGCGCGCCAGTCGTACGGCGTGTAGCGCGCGTCCTGGCCGCGGGACCAGGGGGTGATCACCTGGGCCAGCAGCCGGTCCGTCCACGCGAACAGCTGCTCGTGGCTGGCGATGTCGTCCAGCCGCAGGACCGGTGCCCCGCCCAGGGCGGCGGCCAGTCGCCCGGCGAAGGTGGACTTACCGGAACCCGCGTGGCCGTCCACGGCGACCAGTCGGACGGGGCCGCAGGACGGGGGGAGACGGCGCAGCCGGGCGGCGAGGTCGTGAATGGCGATTCCTGAGGTGTGGTGCGGTGTGGGGGTCTTTTCCCGGAAACAGTCTAGTAGCGGCCCATAGGGGCCGGACCGGCGCCCCCCGGAAACGTCACTTCTTGAACTACTGGCTGACCGCCGGTCAATGGAATGGATTGACGTTCCCAATCCGTTGACCGATATGTGAAATTCGGCGTTCCCGGTGCCTCGGCTGCTGAGTAAGGTGCCTCCTGGGTGACCGCCACACATCGAACGGGGACGGACAGGGGGACATGGCCGCGGAGTTATTCGAGGGGCACTATGTATGGCATCCGGCGGCCGATGACCGCGTCCTGGCGAGCGTATGCGTCGATGTGCGCGCCGGGCGTTATCGATACGCACAGGAAGCCCTCGCCGAGACACGTTCCGACTTCGCGCTGCGGGCCCACCGCTCGCTGGTGCTGGCCTCCGAGGCGGCCGGGAGCGACCTGGTCGAACGCTGGCTGGCGGAGGAGCCGGGCCCCGAGTCCACGCTGATGTGGGCCCGGGTCGCGGTGCAGCGCGCGATGCGGGCCGCCGACGAGCGCGACGAGCGGGCCGAGACGCTGGAGCGGATCGCCCTGACCGCCTGTGACCGGGCGGCCGCCGTGGCGCCGAAGGACCCCACGCCCTGGGTCGCCAGACTGACCATGGCCCGGCTGCACCGGCTGCGTGACCCCGCCCCGCACGGACTGCTGACCGCCCCGCCCGGACCCTGGCGGCTGTTCTCGCACGTCCTGGCGCTCGACCCCTGGCACCGCGAGGGCCACCACCGCTTCCTGTCGTTCTTCTTCACCCGGCACGGCGGCTCGGTCAACGCGGCGTGGGACGTGGCCGCGTTCCTCAGCCAGCGGGCGGCCGCCGACTCCGTCCTGCGGCTGCTGCCGCTGGTGGCCCTGGTGGAGAGCTACAACCCCACCCAGCTGCTCGCCGACCGCGTCTGGGAGCAGCCCCAGTGGCGCTCCACCGCCCTGGCGATCTACCACAACTGGTTGCCGACGGCGGCCGGTTACCGCTTCACCCCGGTGCTCGACCTGGCCTACCTCGCGCACGCGCTGGTCATGGCCCAGTGCGAGTTCGAGGCCCGGGCGGTGTTCGCGGCGATGGGCCCGTACGCCTCGCGCATGCCCTGGAGCGCCTTCGGCGACCCCGCCGAGCAGCTCTCCAGGGCGCGGCGAACCTGCGGCCTGCCCGTCCCGGGGCCCGCCTGACCGCGCACGTGCCCAGCCCCCCACCGAGAGAAAGGCCGAACTGTGTCGGATCGGACATCGGCGCCACGGGCGAAGTCCCGTGGTGAAGCGGACCCGGTCGCGCTCGACGACGACGCGACCCTGCACGCCATGGGTTATCCGCGGAAACTCACCCGGCGCTTCAAGGCGTTCGACAATTTCGCGATCTCGTTCACCATCATCAATATCCTTTCGGGTATCTTCTCGTCCTTCGGGTACGGAATGAACGCGGGCGGGCCCCGTGTTCTCGTGTTCGGCTGGATAGGCGTGTCCGTCATGGTGCTGTTCATCGGCGCGGCCATGGCGGAAGTGGCTTCCGCCTATCCGACGAGCGGTGCGCTGTACTTCTCCGCCGGGAAACTCGCCAAACGGCACAAGGGTGCCTGGTCCTGGTTCACCGGTTGGCTGAATTTCGTGGGCCAGATCGGCGGCACCGCCGCGACGGGATATGCGGCGGCGACCTTCGTCCAGGCGTTCATCGCCCTCCAGTGGCCCTCGTACCGGCCGACCGTGCACCAGACGGTGCTGATCACGGCGCTGATCATCGTGCTGCAGGGCCTCGCCAACACCTACACCGTCCAGCTCGTCGCCCTGCTGAACCGTGTTTCCGTCTGGTGGCTGCTGATAGGACTGGTGGTGATCGTGAGCACACTCATCGTGATGCCCGACCACCATCAGTCGGCGTCCTTCGTGACGCATTTCGAGAACAACACCGGCTTCTCCAGCGGCCTTTACGGCGGCATGCTCGGTCTGCTCGTCACCAGCTGGACCTTCACCGGCTTCGACGGCAGCTTCCACATGTCCGAGGAAACGGTCCAGGCGACGGTCAACGCACCGAAGGGGATCACCCGCGCCATCGGCTATTCGGCGATCACCGGCCTGATCCTGATGCTGGCACTGGTCTACAGCATTAGCGACTACGCCAGGGTGGCCGGCTCCTCCGCGCCGCCCGTCCAGATTCTCATCGACGGCCTCGGCCTCGGCACCGCCAAGGCGATGCTCCTCATCGTGATCGGCGCCATGCTCTTCTGCGGTCTCGCCAACCTCACGAGCAACACCCGGCAGATCTTCGCCTTCTCCCGGGACGGCGCCATGCCCGGCTCCCGCTGGTGGCACTCGGTCTCGCCGCGCACCCGTACGCCTGTGAAGGCGGTCTGGCTCGCCGTGGTCTGCTCGCTGGCCCTCGTCGTCCCGGGCTGGTGGTCGCACACGGCCTTCACCGCCATCGTCAGCGTCAACGTGGTGGGACTCTTCCTCGCCTACGCGGTGCCGATCTTCCTGCGGCTGCGGCTCGGCGACGGGTTCCGGCCCGGCCCCTGGCACCTGGGCCGCTGGGGCCGGCCGATCGGCTGGCTCGCGGTGATCTGGATCCTGCTCAGCAGCGTCCTGTTCATGCTGCCGCAGGCCTCGCCGATCACCGTCGACTCCTTCAACTACGCGCCGATCGCGCTGGCCGTGGTCCTCGTCGTGGCCACGGTGTGGTGGTTCGCCACCGCCCGCCGCCGCTTCCAGGGCCCGGTCAGCTACGGCCGTCCCGACGAGGTAGCGGCGATGGACCTGATCTGACGCCCGCGGTCCCGGCCCCGGCGTGCGGCCACCGAGCCCCGCGCGCCGGGCCCAGTACTGTCCCGACCTCGCGCTTTCCTCCAGTGGACCAGACCAATATTGGTGGCGCGCCATGCGCCGAAGTGCTGGCAGGGGCATGCCGTCTCCTCCATAGTTGGCCCACAGCCACGCACCGCACCAGCCCCGACCCGGACCCCTGGGGGTAACCGCGCTCATGAGCAGAGCCCAGCAGCCGTCCCGCCGTACCCTCCTCACCGCCGCGGTGGCCGCCGCGGTCGCCACGGGGGCCGTACCCGCGACCGCCGGCACCGCCCAGGCGGCCGGCGGCGCCGACCCCGCCCAGGACCCCGCCCGCCCCGTCGACTACCACTCCTGGACGACGAACCACGACTGGCGCTGCGGCACCGCACTCGGCGTCCGGGTCGTCGCGGGCCGCCGCCCCGGCGTCGAGATCGGCACCGCGGCGGGCCGCACCGACTACACCGACCCGCACACCGGCACCACCGCCACCTGGGAGTACGCGACCTGGACCTCGCCGGTCCACCGGCTCGCGGTGCCCGCGACCGAGGCCATCGCCTCCTGGAACGCGCACACTCCCGAGGGCACCTGGCTGCAGGTGGAGCTCCAGGGCACCTACTCGGACGGCACCGCCACCCCCTGGTACGTGATGGGCCGCTGGGCGGCCGGGGACCAGGACATCAAGCGGACCTCGGTGGACGACCAGAGCGACGGCAAGAGCTCGATCTGGACCGACACCTTCGCCATCGACGACGCCGCCACCGGTCTGCGCCTGGCCTCCTACCGGCTGCGCCTGACGCTCTACCGCAGGCCCGGCACCGCGCTGACCCCGACCGTCTGGCGGCTCGGCGCCATGGGTTCCGACATCCCCGAGCGCTTCACGGTCCCCGCCTCCGCCCCCGGCCTCAACCGGGAACTGGCCGTCCCGCGCTACTCGCAGGAGATCCACAAGGGCCAGTACCCGGAGTACGACAACGGCGGCGAGGCCTGGTGCAGCCCGACCTCCTCGCAGATGATCGTCGAGTACTGGGGCGGCCGGCTCACGCCGCAGCAGCTGTCCTGGGTGGATCCGTCCTACGCCGACCCGCAGGTGGACCACGCGGCCCGGTACACCTACGACTTCCAGTACGAGGGCTGCGGCAACTGGCCCTTCAACGCCGCCTACGCGGCCACGTTCGACGGCATCCAGGGCGTGGTCACCCGGCTCGCCTCGCTCACCGACCTGGAGACCCTCGTCGCGGCCGGCATCCCGGCCATAACGTCCCAGTCCTTCCTGAAGACCGAGCTGACCGGCGCCGGCTACGGCACCTCGGGCCACCTGATGACGGTGATCGGCTTCACGGCGGACGGCGACGTGATCGCCAACGACCCGGCCTCGCCGAGCGACGACGCGGTCCGGCGGGTCTACCTGCGGCGGGAGTTCGAGAACATCTGGCTGCGGACCAAGCGCTACAACGCCTCCGGCAAGGTCGTCTCCGGCACCGGCGGGGTCTGCTACCTCTACTTCCCGGCGCACCCCACCCCGGTCCAGCGCAAGGCGCTCGCGGCGGTGGGCGTGGTCTGACCGGCCCGGGCCGGCCCGTGTGAGCAACGTCTCCGCGGCGAACGCGGGCGCGGGTGGCAAGGTGGAGCAGTGGGTGGGGGACATCAGCGGGTGGGGGGACATCATCATCCGTCCGTCCGACCTCTGCGAGCACTCATGAGCGCACACCCGGCCACCGCCACCCGCGTCCGCACCGGCGGGCCCGACCAGGACGGCCCCGAGATCCTCGAACACGTCATGGGCTGGGTGCTCGTGGCCGTGGTCGCGATGCTCGTGACCCGACTCGGCCTGCTCTGACCCGGCCCCGGGCCCGGCGCGCATGACCTGACATACTGCGGAAGTCCCGCCGACCTCCTAGACCAGGGTCGAAAGTGAATATGCGTCAACAGAGTGCCGCCGCCCTCACCCCCACTCTCGACTCCGCTCGAGCAGGGGGTGCCCCCACCCGGGCGCGCGGCACCGAACGCTCCGCGGCCCGTCGCGCCGAACTCATCGCCATCGGGCGGAGGCTGTTCGCCGACACGTCCTACGACGCGCTGTCCATGGACGACATCGCCCGCCAGGCGCACGTCGCGAAGGGGCTGATCTACTACTACTTCCAGTCCAAGCGCGGCTACTACCTGGCCATCGTCCGGGATTCCGTCGCCGACCTGGTCACCTTCGCCGCGAGCGGCGCGGAGCTGCCCGCCGTGGACCGCGTGCACCGCACGATCGACGGCTATCTGCGCTTCGCCGAACACCACCAGGCCGCCTACCGCACCATCGTCAGCGGCGGCGTCGGCTTCGACACCGAGGTGCACGCCATCCGGGACGGCGTGCGGGAGGCGATCGTCGCCACCATCGCCGAGGGGGCCTACGGCCGCGTCGAGATAGCCCCGCTGGCGCGCATGGGTCTGCTCTCCTGGGTGTGCGGTGTCGAAGGGGCCACCCTGGACTGGATCGACCGCCCCGCCCTCTCCCGCGAGACGATGCGCGAGCTGCTGGTGAGGACCCTCGGCGGAGCCCTGCGCGCGGTCGAGGAGCTGGACCCCTCCCACCCGGCGCCGCCGCCGGCCCGCCGCCCGGACTGACGCCCCGCGCGCGGGAAGGGAGCGGAGGCTCGTGGTCCTCCGCTCCCGCCACTGGGGCCGGGGCGCTGTGCGGCCCGCTCGGCGCCCCCGGTCCGGCTAGTTGATCGCCTTGATCAGCTCACCGTTCGCGGTGTCGCCGCTCAGCTCCCACAGGAAGGTGCCGCCGAGTCCCTGCTGGTTCTTGTACGTCATCTTGGTGCCGATGGTCGCCGGTGTGTCGTAACTCCACCAGTCCTTCCCGCACTTGGCGTAGGCGGTGCCCGCCACGGTGCCGGTCACCGGGCACTTGGTCTTGAGCACCTTGTAGTCGTCGATGCCCTGCTCGTAGGTGCCCGCCGCGGGTCCGGTCGCCGTGCCGCCGGGTGCCGCCTGGGTGACACCTGTCCAGCCGCGGCCGTAGAAGCCGATGCCCAGGAGCAGCTTGGAGGCGGGGACGCCGAGGCCCTTGAGCTTGGCGATGGTGGCCGAGGTGTAGTAGTTCGCCTTCGGTATGCCCGCGTACGAGTTCAGCGGCGAGTGCGGGGCGGTCGGGCCTGCCGCGTCCCAGGCGCCGAAGTAGTCATAGGTCATCGGGTTGTACCAGTCGACGTACTGGGCGGCGCCGGCGTAGTCCGCCGCGTCGATCTTCCCGCCGCCGGTGGCGTCGGCGGTGATCGCCGCGGTGACCAGGCTGCCGGAGCCGAACCTGGACCGCAGCGCGGCCATGACGTTCTTGAAGGCCTCCCGGCCGCTGGTGTCGCAGGTGTTGCCGCAGGCGTTGGGGTACTCCCAGTCGATGTCGATGCCGTCGAAGACGCCCGCCCACTTGGAGTTCTTCACCAGGTCGTAGCAGGACCGGGCGAAGGCGGCCGGGTTCTTCGCGGCCTCGCCGAAGCCGGCGGACCAGGTCCAGCCGCCGAAGGACCACAGCACCTTCAGGCCCGGGTGCCTCTTCTTCAGCTTGAGCAACTGGTTGAAGTTGCCGCGCAGCGGCTGGTCCCAGGTGTCGGCGACGCCGTCGACGGACTCGGCGGCGGTGTAGGCGCGGTCGGTGGCCGCGTAGGAGTCGCCCATCGCGCACTTGCCGCCGGTCACGTTGCCGAAGGCGTAGTTGATGTGGGTCAGCCTGGCCGCCGAGCCCGAGGTCTCGACGTTCTTGACGAAGTACTTGCGGTCGTAGGTGCCCCATTCGGTGAAGTAGCCGACGACCTTCGAGCCCGCCTTGAGCTGCGGCGCGGTGGGGGCGGCCGCGGCCGCGGTTCCCGCTCCGGCAAGCAGTCCGGCGCCGAGGGCGGCGGAACACGCGACGGCGAGCAGCGCCCTGAGACGGGCGCGGGGGCGGTGGGGAGTGCGGTGCATCGGGTGGCTCCTCGTGGGGGAGAGGGAAACGCGCGCCGATTGGCATGAACGCGGTAAAGCGTTGGCAATGCACAGTAGGAGGACTAGACCAATGCGTCAATGGTTCGGACCAATCCGGGGGTGTGCGGGGTTCCGGCTGGATTCCTGAAGTAAGCGGTCGTTAACTGGTGACGGGAGGTCGCTGATCGGGCATACTCACGGCACAGCCGCTGGTCAGCAGCTTCCGAGACCCGGGAGCGGGTGTCCTCGGCCGACTGAACGATCAGGCGGAGCCGCCCCCACCCAAGGCGCACATCCGCCGATGTGCCCGAACAGGGAGGAGAGCGACGCCATGTCCGACCGCGACCCGCAGCCGGTGGAGCGTCAACTGCCCACGGAAGAGGCGAGAGATCTTCTCGCGCTCGTCCGTGAGATCGCGCAGCGCGAGATCGCGCCGAAGGCGGCCGAGGAGGAGGACGCCGGACGTTTCCCGCGCGAGGTCTTCACCCTGCTGTCCGATGCGGGGCTGCTGGGCCTGCCGTACGACTCCGAGTACGGCGGCGGCGACCAGCCCTACGAGGTGTACCTGCAGGTCCTGGAGGAGCTGGCGGCGGCCCGGCTGACCGTCGGCCTCGGTGTCAGCGTGCACACGCTCGCCTCCTACGGACTCGCCGCGTACGGCAGCAAGCAGCAGCAGGTGGAGCACCTGCCCGCGATGCTCGGCGGCGGCCTGCTCGGCGCCTACTGCCTCTCCGAACCGTCCTCCGGCTCCGACGCCGCCTCCCTGCGCACCAAGGCCGTCCGGGACGGCGACGCCTGGGTGATCACCGGCACCAAGGCCTGGATCACGCACGGCGGCATCGCCGACTTCTACACCGTGATGGCCCGCACCGGCGAGGACGGCCCGCGCGGGATCACCGCCTTCCTGGTGCCGGGCGACGCCGAGGGGGTCAGCGGCGCCGCGCCCGAGAAGAAGATGGGCATGAAGGGCAGCCCGACCGCCCAGGTCCACTTCGACGGCGTCCGGGTCGGCGACGAACGGCGCATCGGTGAGGAGGGCCAGGGCTTCGCCATCGCGCTGTCCGCGCTCGACTCCGGGCGGCTCGGCATCGCCGCCTGCGCCATCGGCGTGGCCCAGGCCGCGCTGGACCAGGCGGTCGCCTACGCCACCCAGCGCCGGCAGTTCGGCCGCCCCATCGCCGACTTCCAGGGCCTGCGCTTCATGATCGCCGACATGGCGACCCAGATCGAGGCGGGCCGGGCCCTCTACCTCGCGGCCGCCCGGCTGCGGGACGCCGGCCGGCCGTTCGCCAAGCAGGCCGCCATGGCCAAACTGCACTGCACCGACACGGCCATGAAGGTCACCACGGATGCCGTGCAGATACTCGGCGGCTACGGCTACACCGCCGACTTCCCGGCCGAGCGCTTCATGCGCGAGGCCAAGGTGCTGCAGATCGTCGAGGGTACGAACCAGATCCAGCGGATGGTCATCGCCCGTCACGTGGCAGGACCGGAGGGTCGCTGAACTGCCCCCTGAGGACCGTCGGGGCCGCCAGCCTGACCCACTCCGGGTCATGGCGGCCCGGCAGGGTGCGCCCCCGGTCGGCCCAGACGCGCATCAGATCGAGGTAGATGGGCGGGTCCTGCGGCACGGGCGGCGGAACCGATTCCGCAGGCCGGGGCACGAAGATCCGGCGCTGACGCCCGGTTGCCGAGTACATGGGGGTCATACCCGAAGAACGCGGCGCGGCCCCGCCGGGTTACCACGCGGCGGAATCGCGCGTGAGTTCAGCGGCTACGGCCGGTTCCCCCTCTGGCCTCCCACGGTTGACTGACGTACCGTCAGCTGACCGTCCCAGGGGGGTCCAGGTGGCCGACGACCGTCCCGTACCGCTCGACGAGTACCCCGTGCACCAGGTGCCGCTGTCCATGAAGCACGTGGCGACCGGGGACCGCAACGCCTACGACCGCTGCATCTTCCACGTCTTCGACCACACCGGCCGGCCCCTGCTCATCCTCGGCCTCGGCGTCTACCCCAACCTCGGTGTGATCGACGCCTACGCCACCCTGCGCACCGGCGACACCCTGCGCGCGGTCCGCGTCAGTGACGCGCTCGGCGAGGACCGGACGCGGCTCACCGTCGGCCCGCTGCGCATCGAGGTCCAGGAACCGCTGCGGCGGCTGCGGCTGGTCTGCGACGACGAGTTGTCGTACGACCTCACCTGGACCGCGGCCTTCCCCGCCCTGTGGGAGCCGCACCACCTCCAGCGCCGCGGCGACCGGCTCACCCTGGAGGGACGCAGATTCGTCCAGGCGGGCACGGTCGAGGGCACGATACGGGCCGGCGGCCGCGCGTTCACCGTCACTCCCGGGGACTGGACCGGCACCCGCGACCGCAGCTGGGGCGTACGGCCGACGCCGGGCGAGGACGGCGGCCGGCTGGCCGAGGAGCACCCGGCCGAGGGCTTCCACTGGATCTGGTGCCCGGTCCGCTTCGAGGACCGTTTCCTGATGGTCGTCATCCAGGAGGACGCCGACGGCCACCGCTCGCTGAACGACGCCACCCTGGTCCGCCCCGGCCACCGCGACCGGCAACTGGGCTGGCCCCGGGCGGAGATCACCTACCGCCCGGGCAGCCGCCACCCCGAACGCGCCGTCCTCCACCTCGGCGATCCGCGCGAGCCGCTGAAGCTCGACGTGGAGGTGCTCGCCTCCTCCCCGCTCGCGGTCGGCGCGGGCTACCCGCCGGCGGACGACTGGCAGCACGGTTCCTGGCGGGGCCGGGGCTGGGTGGACCGCCGTACGTACGACATGACGTCGCCGCACCCGCGCGCCGCCTACGGCGTCACCGACCACTCCGCCCGCTTCCGGATGGACGGCCGCACGGGCCACGGCATCTTCGAGCACGGCTCGTTCGGCCGCCACGACCCGAGCGGCTTCACCGGCTTCGACTCGGTCGCACCGTAGGAGGTGACGGATGACCACGGCACCGCGCCCGCGCACCAGTACCCGCAACCCGGAGGAACTGGCCCGGCGGCTCACCCGCTGGCTCGGCACCCGGCTGCCCGGCGCCAGGGCCACCCGGGCGCGATCGTCATGCTGCGCATCGCCTACCGGCAGGTGTACTTCGGCGAGGCCGCCGTCCCGGCGGACCCGGACACACTGATCCTGCACCACGACAGTCTGCGCGCCATGGTGCAGGGCAGTCACCGGTACTGAGCGGGCCCGCCGGAGGGCCTCAGGCGGCGGCCTGGCCGCGCATCGCCGGCACGCGCATCGGGCGCGAGCCCGGGCCACCGACGTGCGAGAAGGGCTGCGTCCGCCAGTTCAGACCCTGGGGGAGCGTGAGCAGCAGGGCGGTGTCCTGCTCCTGGGGGGTGACGGACTCGTCGGCGGGGCGGGCCTCGTCCGCCGTGCGGCCCGTGCCCGCGCAGACCGTGAGCCCGAACGGGTTCCACGGCGAGGCGCACAGCGCGTGCTCCGGCAGGATCTCCTCGTCCGCCAGCAGCGCGATCGGCTGGGCGCAGTCCGGGCAGATCACCCGGTACATCTCGAAGGTGTCGTAGGCGTCGAGATCCGCGTCGTAGGCGTCGGGTTCGACGCCCTCCGGCTCGGGCTCGACGGCCGGCTGGTGCCGCTTGGACGCGGCGCGACCAGGGCGCTTAACACTCTGCATGGGATTCTCCCCCTAAGGCTGGGCCGTGAAGGCACTGCGGCCTCGACCACACCAAGCACTTCCCGTCCGGTCCGGCCGGTAATCACGAGACCATCACGGAGCCCGCCCGTCTGCTGTGGCGTTCGTCACATGCCGCCCGTGGGTGCCCGGTGCGGTGGCTTTTGTGCCGAACCCGGTGTGACCTGCGCTGCCGAGGTATCCGAGAAGATCAGAGGCACGGTAGGTTTTGGCGCCATGGAGGAGCTGGACCGTCAGATCGTGCAGCTGCTCGTCAAGGACGGGCGGATGAGCTACACAGACCTGGGCAAGGCCACGGGCCTGTCCACGTCGGCCGTGCACCAGCGGGTGCGCCGGCTCGAACAGCGTGGTGTCATCCGCGGCTACGCCGCGGTCGTCGACCCCGAGGCCGTCGGGCTGCCGCTCACCGCCTTCATCTCGGTCAAACCCTTCGACCCCAGCGCGCCGGACGACATCTCCGACCGGCTCGCCGGCGTCCCGGAGATCGAGGCCTGCCACAGCGTCGCGGGCGACGAGAACTACATCCTCAAGGTGCGCGTCGGCACCCCGCACGAACTGGAGGAGCTGCTCGCCCGCGTGCGCACCCTCGCCGGGGTCTCCACCCGCACCACCGTCGTCCTGTCCACCCCGTACGAGGCGCGTCCCCCCAAGGTCTGAGGCCACGCCGCCACGCGCCCGCCCGGCGGTCCGGGCCGGCGGCCGCCCCGATGCCACGTGACGCCCGCGCACGCGAGAGACTGTCGGGCATGAGTGAGCAGTCCGCCGACCCCAATACCGTCCTCCTGCGCCGCGGCGAGGTCCACAGCCCCGCCGACCCCTTCGCCACCGCGATGGTCGTGGAGCGCGGCCAGGTCGCCTGGGTCGGCTCCGAGGGCGCCGCCGACGCCTTCGCCGACGGCGTGGACGAGGTGGTCGACCTCGACGGCGCCCTGGTCACCCCGGCCTTCACCGACGCCCATGTGCACACCACCGCCACGGGCCTCGCCCTGACCGGACTCGACCTGTCCGGCGCCCCCTCCCTCGATGCGGCCCTCGCGCTCGTCCGCGAGTTCGCCGCCGCCCGCCCGGACGACCGCGTCCTCCTGGGCCACGGCTGGGACGCCGCCCGCTGGCCCGGCGGCCGTCCGCCGACGCGCGCGGAGCTGGACGCCGCCACCGGCGGCCGCCCGCTCTACCTCTCCCGCATCGACGTCCACTCGGCCGTCGTCACCACCGCCCTGCTCGACCTGCTGCCCGGCGGCCTCGGCCGTACCGACGCCCCGCTCACGGCCGACGCCCACCACGTGGTGCGCGAAGCCGCCCTCGCCGCTGTCACGCCCGCCCAGCGCGCCGAGGCGCAGCGCACCGCGCTCGCCCACGCCGCCTCGCTCGGCATCGGCTCCGTGCACGAGTGCGGCGGCCCCCGGATCTCCTCCGAGGACGACTTCACGGACCTGCTGCGGCTCGCCGCCGGACTGCCGGGGCCGCGGGTCGTCGGCTACTGGGCCGAACAGGGCGACGAGGGCATCGCCCGGGCCCGCGAACTGGGCGCGCGGGGCGCCGCCGGCGACCTCTTCGTGGACGGCTCGCTCGGCTCGCACACCGCCTGCCTGCACCAGCGCTACGCCGACAGCGACGCCACCGGCACCGCCTACCTGGACGCCGACGGCATCGCCGCCCACGTCGTCGCCTGCACCGAGACCGGGCTCCAGGCGGGTTTCCACGCCATCGGCGACGCCGCCGTGACCGCCGTCGTGGAAGGGGTCCGCGCGGCCGCCGAGAAGGTCGGGCTCGGTCGCGTCCGCGCCGCCCGGCACCGCGTCGAGCACGCCGAGATGCTCACCCCCGAGACCGTCGCCGCCTTCGCCGAGCTGGGCCTCATCGCCTCCGTGCAGCCCGCCTTCGACGCCCTGTGGGGCGGCGACGACGGCATGTACGCCCGGCGCCTCGGGGCCGAGCGGGCCCGTTCCCTCAACCCCTTCGCCGCCCTGCTGCGGGCCGGGGTGCCCCTCGCGTTCGGATCCGACAGCCCCGTCACCCCGCTCGACCCCTGGGGCACCGTCCGCGCCGCCGCCTTCCACCACACCCCGGAGCACCGGGTCTCCGTGCGCGCCGCGTTCATCGCGCACACGCGCGGCGGCTGGCGGGCCGTCGGCCGCGACGACGCCGGTGTCCTGGTCCCGGGCGCGCCCGCCGACTACGCCGTCTGGCGGACCGACGAGCTGATCGTCCAGGCGCCCGACGACCGGGTGGCCCGCTGGTCGACCGATCCGCGCTCCGGCACCCCCGGACTGCCCGACCTGACCCCGGGCCGCGACCTGCCGGTCTGCCTGCGCACCGTGGTGGGCGGACGGACGGTGTTCGTACGGCCGGGCGAGTGATCTCCCGGGGCGGCGGGGTGGTGATCGTCCGCCGCCCCGGCGTCGCCCCACCTGGGCATCCTCCCTGCTCACGGCCGCGACGGCGGACGTCGGCGCAGGTCGGACGGCTATTGACAGTCGACGGCCGGGGGCCGGTAGGTTCGGCCGAGTCCACCACCGGACGCCCGACCGGGGAGCGTTCAGGCAACTCGTCGCAGCGCAGCTGGGTCAGGACGGTGTCCGCACCGGGGCACCGTCGCCGGGAGCCAGGCTCAGCGCCGGCGCCGACGAATGAGCGGTTCGAACGGTCGGCAAGGTGTGACCCGGGTGGGGCCCGGGCGCTCAGTAGACAACGGCTTTCGGTAGACCCGCAGCCAGCGGTCCCAGGTCGGCCCGAAGGGCGCCGGGCCCCCATCCGTCGCGTGCCACAGGTGCCGAAACCGGCATTCTTACCCCACTCTTGTGGAATCGACACCCCCGTACGAACGAGGGGTCACGTCATCCCAGGCCCGGGCCACTATGGTGGACGCCTGCGTACGACATGAAGGGGCAGCAGTGAACGACGGCGACGGGACCCTCGCGGACAAGGCCCAGGGGAGGCAGTTCGGGCCGCTCGGCACGGCCTTGGTGATCATTCCGACCTACAACGAGGCGGAGAACATCAAGACCATTGTCGGCCGGGTGCGCAGGGCCGTCCCCGAGGCCCACGTACTGGTGGCCGACGACAACAGCCCGGACGGCACGGGCAAGCTCGCCGACGAGCTGGCCGCCGAGGACGACCACGTCCAGGTGCTGCACCGCAGGGGCAAGGAGGGCCTGGGCGCCGCCTACCTCGCGGGCTTCCGCTGGGGCATGGAGCACGGCTACGGCGTGATGGTCGAGATGGACGCCGACGGCTCCCACCAGCCCGAGGAACTGCCCCGGCTGCTCACCGCCCTCAAGGGCGCGGACCTGGTGCTCGGCTCGCGCTGGGTGCCCGGCGGCCGGGTGGTGAACTGGCCCAAGTCCCGCGAGTTCATCTCCCGCGGCGGCAGCCTGTACTCCCGCCTTGCGCTCGACCTGCCGCTGCGCGACATCACCGGCGGCTACCGCGCGTTCCGCCGCGAGACCCTGGAGGGTCTGGGCCTGGACGAGGTCGCCTCGCAGGGCTACTGCTTCCAGGTCGACCTGGCACGCCGTGCGGTCAGGGCCGGCTACCACGTGGTCGAGGTGCCCATCACCTTCGTGGAGCGCGAGCTGGGCGACTCCAAGATGAGCCGCAACATCGTGGTCGAGGCCCTGTGGCGGGTCACCGCCTGGGGGGTCGGGGACCGCGTCGACAAGCTCAAGGGCAAGGGCGCCAAGGGCTGAGTCCAGCGGCGGGGGCTGAGCCACCGCTTATCCCGCGCTGAGGCGGGGCCAGGCACACTGGAAGCATGACGACTGGTCCCGCCACCGCTCCGCCCACCGCCCGGCCGCGCCGCTCCCGGCTGCGCCGGTACCTGCCGCTCGGGCTCGCCGTGTGGCTGGTGCTGGAGATCTGGCTGCTGACCCTGGTCGCGGGCGCGGCGGGCGGCCCTACCGTGTTCCTGCTCCTGGTGGCGGGCGTGGTCGCCGGTTCCGTGGTCATCAAGCGGGCGGGCCGCCGTGCCTTCCGCAACCTCAGCGAGGCGCTCCGCGACGGCGGCTCCCCCGAGCGCGGCGGCGGCGACGGTCTGGTGATGCTCGGCGGCCTGCTGCTGATGATCCCGGGCCTGATCTCCGACGCGGCCGGTCTGCTCCTGCTGCTGCCGCCGGTCCGGAAGGCGGTGAGCCGCTTCACGGAGAGCGCCCTGGAGCGCGGGCTGCGCCGGGCCGCTCCCGGTGGCCTGGGCGACGCCTTCCAGCAGGTCCGCATCCACCGCCCCGACGGCAAGGTGGTCCAGGGCGAGGTCGTCCGGGACCGCGGCCCGGAGCCGGAGGAGCAGCGGCCGCCGCTGACCCGCTGAGCCGGCCGGGCACCGGCGAGAACCGGGAAAACCGCGGGCGCCGTACGTGAGTCACGTACGGCGCCCGCGGTTTTTTCGCTTGTCTTACGCGCTCTTGCGGCTGTCCCTCGGGTGAACCGCGATGTTCATCGCCCCCGAACGCAGAACCGCCAGGCGCTCCTCGAGGACCTCTTCGAGTTCCTCACGGGTGCGCCGTTCCATCAGCATGTCCCAATGGGTACGCGCGGGCTTGGCCTTCTTCTCCTCAGGGCCGTCGCCGTCCACGAGGAGTGCTGGGGCACCACAGACCTTGCACTCCCACTCCGGCGGGATCTCCGCCTCGACCGAGAAGGGCATCTCGAAGCGATGCCCCTTCTCGCATGCGTACTCCACGGCCTGGCGCGGGGCCAGGTCGATACCGCGGTCCGTCTCGTAGCTGGTCACCACGAGGCGCGTACCGCGAAGAGCTCGCTCACTCATGAATCGTGCCTCCCGGGCTTGTCGCCCACAGGACAGGTGTCGCTGTCGTCGTCATCCGGTCAACGTCCGGTCGGCGGTAAAGATTCCCGTTCCGAGTCCCGTTCCGGGTCGTGCGTCGCCGTCGTAGCCGCCCCTTGTTGTACCCACAGGCGCCCGGTTTGTCACATCTGCTAGCAGATGTCACCCAGCGTTTCGGCATCTTTGACGCGCAGTAACGGTCCGCCTTGCAGGCCAAACGGTTACACTACCGCCCTTTCGCGCCGAGCGCTAAATCGAGTCCGGAACCGGGTTGCCGGCCGCGCCGATCGCCCTCCGTACCGGTACCCGCGCGAGCAGCGCGAAACCGATCACGAAGAACGCCACCAGCGAAATGATCGCCGACCGGTAGCTGCCGGTCAGCTGGTACGTCACGCCGAACAGCAGGGGGCCGAGCCAGCTCATCCCGCGGTCGCTCAGCTCGTACGCCGAGAAGTACTCGGCCTCCTTGCCCGGCGGCACCAGATGGGAGAACAACGAGCGGGACAGCGCCTGGCTGCCGCCGAGGACGAGCCCGATGCCGGAGGCGAGCACGAAGAACCACACCGGCGCCCCGGCGGGCAGGAAGTAACCGGCCCCGAGCGTGACCGTCCAGGCCACCAGCGAGCCGAGGATCGTCCGTTTGGCCCCGTACGTCCGGGCCAGCCGCCCCATCCCCAGCGCACCCGCCACCGCCAGCACCTGCACCAGCAGCACCGCGCCGATGAGGGTCGACTGCCCGAGGCCCAGTTCCTCGGAGCCGTAGACCGAGGCCTGGGAGATCACCGTCTGGATGCCGTCGTTGTAGACCAGGTAGGCCAGCAGGAAGGCGAGCGTCAGCGGATATCGGCGCATGTCCCGGACGGTCGCGGCCAACTGGCGCAGCCCCGGGGCGGTGGCCCCCGCCACGCGCGCGTGCCGGTCGCGCAGCCGGCGCAGCGGCACCAGGGTGAAGGCGCCCCACCACAGCCCGGCCGAGGCCAGGCAGATCCGGACCGCGCCGGTCTCGGAGAGCCCGAAGGAGTCGTGCGCCGAATACAGCACCAGGTCGGCCACGAGGACCAGGGAGCCCGCCGCGTAGCCGAAGGCCCAGCCCCGGGAGGAGACCGCGTCGCGCTCCTCGGGGGCGGCGATCTGCGGCAGGTAGGAGTTGTAGAGCATCATGCCCACGGACTGCGCCGCGTTGGCCACCACGAGGAGCGCGCCGCCGAGCAGATAGCGGTCGCCGTCGAGGAAGAACAGGCCCGTGGTCGCGGCCGCCCCCGTGTACGCCGCCGCCGCGAGCAGCGGCTTCTTCCGGCCGCCGCGGTCCGCCACCGCGCCCACCAAGGGCATCAGCACGACCGCCACGATCACCGACAGGGACACCGAGTAGGCGAAGAAGGAGCCCGCGCGGACCGGCACCCCCAGCGGGTGCACATAGCCGTCGGCGTCCGCCGCCCGCTCGGCGACCGCGGTGAGGTACGGCCCGAGGAACACGGTCAGCGCGCTCGTCGAGTAGACCGAGCAGGCCCAGTCGTAGAAGTACCAGCCGCGCTGCTCGCGCCGCAGCCCCCCGGCCTCGTCGGCCGTCCCTGCCCGCACGGTATCGGTGCCCACCCGTGCCCTCGCTTCCCCGCCGAAGTGCCGTGCGAAGGCGCGGGCCGCTCGCCCCGGGCGCTCAGACCCAGGCGCCGCGGTCCTCCATGACCTTGCGCAACGTGTCGATGTGATCGGTCATGATGCCATCGACACCCAGGTCGAGGAGCCGGTGCATCCGCTCCGGTTCGTTGATCGTCCACACGTGCACCTGCAGGCCGAGCGCGTGGGCGGCGCGCACGAAGCGGTGGTCGACCACCGGGACGCCCGACTGCGCCTCGGGCACCTGCGCGGCCACGGCCGACCTGCGCACCGCCGCCGGCAGCCCCCAGGAGCGCAGCCGCAGGCTGAGCACCCCGCGGGTGCCGAACGAGGTCGCCAGGCGGGGCCCGGCCAGCCGCTGCGCCCGCAGTACCCGCGCCTCGGAGAAGGACCCCACGCAGACCCGGTCCCAGGCGCCCGCCCGCTCGATCAGGTCCAGCAGGGGCCGCAGGGCGGGTTCCGCCTTGACGTCCACGTTCCAGCGGGCGCCGGGGAAGGTCTCCAGGAGCTCCTCGAAGAGCGGCACCGGCTCCCGTCCGCCCACCCGTGCCTGCCGCACGTCCTGCCACGGCAGGTCGGCGATGCGGCCCGCGCCGTCGGTGACCCGGTCCAGCGTCGCGTCGTGGAAGGCGACGAGCCGGCCGTCCGCCGTCGCGTGCACGTCGGTCTCCATGTACCGGTAGCCCAGCTCCACCGCGCGCTCGAACTGCGCCACGGTGTTCTCGAGACCGTCGGCGGCCCCGCCGCGGTGGGCGAAGGGGATCGGGCCGGGGTGGTCCAGGTACGGGTGGCGTACGCGCCGCGTCGTGGTGCTCACGAAGGCAGTATCGCTCGCCCCGGTGTCCCCTCGGCAACGACCTCGCTGCCGTCCGGTGCCGCGGGAACGGCGAACACCCGCAGGAACAGCTGTGCCAGCGGCCCGATGGACAGCGCGTACAGCAGGGTGCCGACACCGATCGTGCCGCCCAGCGCGAAGCCGGTGACCACCACCGCCACCTCGACCGCCGTCCGCATCAGCCGCAGGGAACGGCCGGTGCGCCGGTGCAGCCCGGTCATCAGGCCGTCGCGCGGTCCCGGACCGAAGCTCGCCGCGATGTACAGGCCGGTCGCCGCGCCGTTCAGCACGATGCCCGCGACCATCAGCGGCACCCGGACGGCCAGGCCGCGCACGTCCGGCAGCAGGACGAGGGTGCCGTCCATGGCCAGGCCGACGACGAAGACGTTGGAGACCGTGCCGAGGCCGGGTCGCTGGCGCAGCGGTATCCACAGCAGCAGCACCCCCGCGCCCACCACGATCGACACCACGCCGATGGTCAGCCCGGTCAGCTCGGCCAGCCCCTGGTGCAGCACGTTCCAGGGCTCGAGGCCCAGCCCCGACGCCACGAGCAGCGCGGAACTCGCGCCGTACAGCGCGAGCCCCACGTACAACTGCGTAAGGCGTCGTCCAAGACCGCCGTGAGTGGACACGAAATACCCCCCTGGGTGGTGGCAGTGGCCTGATGCATGACACTCTGTGGCGTGGGACCGAACCCCATCCATGGCCAATTCGGGGAAGGTGGACTGATCGTAGTGGCTCAGTGGACCTCGGCGGTAGGGGCCGCACAGCTCGCGCGGCTGCTCAACTCCCAGCAGGACCGCCCCGCCCCCGGCACCCGCCGTCCGCCCGCCTACCGGGCCCTCGCCGACGGCATCCGGCTCCTGGTGCTCGAAGGACGCGTCCCGGTCGCCGCCCGCCTGCCCGCCGAACGGGAACTGGCCCTGAGCCTCTCGGTCAGCCGCACCACGGTGGCGGCCGCCTACGAGGCGCTGCGCGGCGAGGGCTTCCTGGAGTCCCGGCGCGGCGCGGGCAGCTGGACCGCCGTCCCGGCGGGCAACCCGCTGCCCGCGCGCGGTCTCGAGCCGCTGCCCCCGGAGGCCCTCGGCTCGGTGATCGACCTGGGCTGCGCCTCGCTCCCGGCCCCCGAGCCGTGGCTGACCCGCGCGGTCCAGGGCGCCCTGGAGGAACTCCCGCCCTACGCGCACACCCACGGCGACTATCCGGCCGGGCTGCCCGCGCTGCGAGCGATGATCGCCGAGCGCTACACCGCGCGCGGGGTGCCCACGATGCCCGAACAGATCATGGTGACGACGGGTGCGATGGGCGCCATCGACGCGATCTGCCACCTGTTCGGGGGCCGTGGCGAGCGCATCGCCGTCGAGTCGCCGTCCTACGCCAACATCCTCCAGCTCATGCGGGAGGCGGGCGCGCGGCTCGTCCCGGTCGCCATGGCCGAGGGGCTGTCCGGCTGGGACATGGATCGCTGGCGCCAGGTCCTGCGCGAGTCCGCGCCCCGGCTCGCCTACGTCGTGGCCGACTTCCACAACCCGACCGGCGCGCTCGCCGACGAGGACCAGCGGCGCCGGATGGTCGACGCGGCCCGCTCGGCGGGTACGGTCCTCGTCGCCGACGAGACGATGGGCCAGCTGTGGCTCGACGAGAAGTACGCGGACGGCGGGATGCCCCGCCCGGTCTGCGCCTTCGACCCGGCGGGCTCGACCGTCATCACGGTCGGCTCCGCGAGCAAGGCGTTCTGGGCCGGGATGCGGATCGGCTGGGTGCGGGCGGCGCCGGACGTGATCCGCAGTCTGGTCGCCGCCCGCGCGTACGCCGACCTCGGCACCCCCGTGCTGGAACAGCTCGCCGTGAACTGGCTGTTCAGCACCGGCGGCTGGGAACAGGCCCTCGACCTGCGCCGCGCCCAGGCCCGCGAGAACCGCGACGCCCTGGTGGCCGCGGTACGGCGTGAGCTCCCGAACTGGGAGTTCGAGGTGCCCGACGGGGGCCTGACCCTGTGGGTCCGGGCCGGCGGCCTGTCGGGGTCGAGGCTGGCCGAGGCGGGGGAGCGGGTCGGCGTCCGGGTCCCCTCGGGCCCACGCTTCGGCGTCGACGGCGCCTTCGAGGGCTACGTCCGGCTGCCGTTCACCGTCGGGGGAGCGGTGGCGGAGGAGGCGGCGGCACGCCTCGCGGCGGCGGCCCACCTGGTGGAGACAGGCGCGACGGGAGGCACGGAGGCCCCGCGCACGTTCGTGGCTTAGCGGCTGGGAGGCCGTGCCCGTCCGGGGAAGACGCAGCGATGGGTGACGCGGAGCACCGCGCACGTCGGTGGCCTGGCGGCGGGGAGCCCTGACCGGCAACCCGGCAGCGAGCGGCCCGGAGGCCCAGCGGCGGGGCTTGCCCGGCCCCGGGGGTCCAGCGGCCCAGCGGCGGGGGCTTGGCCCGGGGGCGCGGGGCCCGGCGGCCCGTCGACGCGGAGGCTTGGCCGGCGGTCCAGTGGGCCGGCAAGGCGGCGGCCCGGCGGCCGCGTACAGGCTGCGTGGCGGCTCGTGGGACCGCGGGCCGGGGAGTTGGCGGGCCGGTGCCCGTGGGCCGCTCGGCCGGGGAGGCGTCGCGGGTCGCCGGGGTGCGGCGGGGTTCAGGAGCTTTCGGCGGCCATGGCCTCCGCGGCCAGCGGGGGCGCCTCGACAGGCGTGACCTCTTCTACGGGCGTGACCGTCCCGACGGGCTCCGCCGGTGCGGCGTCCGCGGGTGTCGTCCGCGGGGGCAGCAGCGCGGACACCGCCTGCCGGTCCGCGTCGCTGGTCGCGTCGTCGTACGGGTCCGGGGTCGACGGCACCTGGAGGCGGTGCACGGGTCCCGAGCCCAGCCGCGCGTACCCGCGCCCCGGCGGCACCTGCGCCGGCGGGGTCGTGTGCGGTGGCGCCCCGAGGACGGTCCGGAGCTGCTCGGGCGTCGCGGGCCCGAGAACCACCCGCGCGCGCGTGTGCTGCCGTACCGCGTCGCTCAGCGCGTCCGTGCTCTCGAACTGCTCGGCCACGACCACGGTGACGTTCGCCGCGCGGCCGTGCCGCAGCGGCATCTGGAGCAGGGTCTGCGGGTCGTCGCGGCCCTCCGCCGCCGTGAGGTGGGTGAAGACGGTCGGCCGGTCCAGGACGAGCCACAGCGGGCGCCGGGTGTCCTCGGGCGGTGGGTCGCCCGCCTGCCGGGCCCGGTTGATGGCGACGAGCCGCCGCTCGGTCTCCTGCGCGGCCCACTCCAGGCTGGCCAGCGCGCCGGCCGGCGCCCACTCCACGGCCAGCACGCCGTCGCGGCCGATCAGGCAGGCGTACTCGCCGGTGCCGCCGCCGTCGGCGATCAGCACGTCGCCGTACTGGAGCGCCTGCAGGGCGATCGAGCGGAGCAGGGTCGAGGTGCCGCTGCCGGGGTGGCCCATGACCAGCAGGTGCGGCTCGGTGGAGCGCAGACCGGTCCGCCAGACCACCGGCGGGATGTCGCGCTGCTCCTCCCCGTAGGAGAGGGGCAGCGTGCGCTGGACCTCGGTCGGGTCGGTGAAGCCGAGGACCGTCTCGCCCGGCGCGGTGACGAAGCGCTGGGCGGCGATGTCGGTGGGCAGCGGGGCCAGGACGGTCACCGTCAGCCGGTTGCCCTCCTCGTCCCACGCGAAGTGGTACTCGCGGCCCCGCCCGGCCTTCGCGGCGAGCAGTTGCTGGATCCGCGTCCGGGCCTCGGGCTCCCCGTCCGGGAAGTAGGCGGGGTAGCGGATCACGAGGTGACCGACGCGGCCGCCGTCGTCGAACTCGTGCGCGTCGAAGGCCTTCTCCCACTCCCCGCCGTGGGTGTACAGCGGCGCCGGGTCCCCGTCGGTGGAGAAGTAGGGCACCAGCGCCTCGTACAGGGACCGCAGCCGCTCGGCCTGCGACTCCTCGGGCCCGTCGGGCGTCGGCGGGGTGCGGTCGCGGCCCTGCCACGCCGCCGCCGCCATCAGGGCGATGGCGGCGAGCAGCGGTCCGTACGGCGCCAGCACCACGACCAGGACCACGGAAGCCGCCAGGAACAGCAGCGGCCCGCGCTTGTCCTTGGGTGTCTCGACCCATCTGCGCCGACCGGCCGAGGCCAGCCGGCGCAGCCCGCGGGAGACGGTGATCAGCGGGTGGAGGACATCGGTGGCGCTGTCGGCCGCCGTCCGGGCCAGTTCCCGGCTCCGGGCGATCTGCGTCCGGGCGATCTGCGCGCTGTCTTTGCTCAGAATGCGGGGAAGAGGGCGCCGGGCCACTGCTGTCTCCTGTTGGTGCGTACGGGCGGGACGTGGGCGTCAGAACTTGATGCCACCGAGGAGGCTCGCCAGACTCTCGCCGCCGGCCTTGATGCTCGGCGCGATGCCCGTGCTGGCCAGGTAGAAGCCGAACAGGGCCGACGTGCATGCGTGCGAGCCCTTGAGGCCGTCCTTGCGGAAGAAAAGGAAGACGACGACGCCGAGCAGCATGACGCCTGAGATGGAGAGGATCATTCGGGGCCTCCTGGTGTCGAGGGGGACAGTCACCCTGAGTTCTTCCAGAATCACAGCATGTATCTATACTATAAAAGGTGCAACTGGGTGAATTTCCGCCCTTTTCCACCGGCTGGTGGAGCCCCCGGTGGGCCGGTTGAGCAGGGCGCTTGCGCGCGGCCGGGTCTGCGGTGATCTTTACCTCGGGCACTTCGGGTCATGTGAGGCGCGAGCCAGTACCCTTGCGATTCACCTGAACGGTTGTAACGAGAGGCGGTCCGGCCGATGAGTGAAGCCCCCGACCCCGAGGTCGTGGAGCTGGCGACCAAGATCTTCGACCTGGCCCGGCAGGGCCGGTCCGAGGAGCTCGTGGCCTACGTCGACGCGGGTGTCCCGGCCAACCTCACCAACGACCGGGGCGACTCCCTCGTGATGCTCGCCGCCTACCACGGGCACGCCGACGCGGTGCGCGCCCTCCTCGCCCGGGGCGGGGACGCCGACCGGATCAACGACCGGGGCCAGACCCCGCTCGCGGGCGCCGTCTTCAAGGGTGAGACGGACGTCATCAAGGCGCTGCTGGAGGCCGGGGCCGACCCGGCCGCCGGTACACCCTCGGCCGTCGACACGGCCCGCATGTTCGGAAAGACGGAAATTCTGGAACTGTTCGGCACACACTGATGCGAACGCCCTGAGCAGGTACGACACGGAAAACGGGGGAGGCGGTACAAGGCCGCCGGAAATACGGTCGCGGCAGCTCACAGCGCGGGTCATCATGACGACGTGAATCACGGACGCGATGGCCGGGCAGGTGTTGCCGCACCGCGCGGGCCGTGATGCGGTCCGCATGGGCCACCGACGAGAGGCAGAGAGAGATGGTCTACAGCAAGCAAGAGACGGCGGGCGCTCCGACGTTGTGGCACGCGGCCAGGTAATGCGTGTTTCCCGGTTGCGTCGACGCTTGATGTGAGGCTGTTTCCCATGTTCGATCCGGTCATAGCGCCCAGCGGTACGCTGCTCGGCCTGCTCCAGCGGGGCCGTGGCGACGGCACACTGCACGCGCTCACCGCCCCGCGCGCCGAAGCGCTCGCGGCGCTGAACCACTGTGTGCTCCGCGACCCCCGCCACGACTGGCAGGTGGAGAACCGCTCCCTCTACTACGCCCGCCTCTACCTCGACCTCAACGGCGAGCTGGACGCGATCGAGGCGCACCTCTTCGACCCCGAGGACGTCCTCGACGACGAGGAGTCACGTACCGGGCTGGCCCTGGCCGTCCTCGGGCACCTCGCCTCCTACGGCAGGCGGGGCGCGCTCGAACTGCTGCGCAGGTATGCCGCCCAGGGCTCCAACTGGGCCTGGGCCCTGGACGAGCTGGCCCTCCGGGACGACGACACGGGCCTGCGCGCCCTCGCCGCCCCCGTACTGGCCCGCTTCGCCACCGACCCCGAGGGCGAGGCCGAACTGGCCGCCGCCGTACGGGACGCCTTCGAGCCGCGGCCATGGCGACTGTGGGCCGAGGATCCGCGCGAACCGATCGCCGCACGGGTGCGCGCCGCCCGAGAGGCCGGCAGTTTCGACCGCTGGCAGCGCCAGATGCGGCCCACCGGGCCACGCCCCGGGTGGAGCGTGCGCGCCGTCTTCGAGTGGGCCCAGCAGGGCGTCGAACGCGGGGCCGCCCTCCATGTGCCGGCCGCCCGCTGCCTGGTCGCCGTGGCAGGCCCCGAGGATCGGCCGGAGATCCTCCAGGCCGCCAGGGCGGGCACCGAGGGCGCCCGCTGCACGGCACTGCGCTACCTCGGCGACAGCAACGATCCCGACGCCCTCGCCGTGATCGAGGCGGCCGTCGCCGACGGGTCCTCACCCGTCGTGGAAGCCGCGGTCGACGCCTTCGAACGGATGCGCAGCATCGCCGCCGTCGAGCGGGCCCGCCGCTGGGCCCAGCGCCCCGACGCCCTCGGCGCCGCGGCGGGCCGCGTGCTCGCCTGCCGCGGCGCCGCCAAGGACAGCGACCTCGTCCTCGGCGCCCTGCGCGAGGCCGTGCGCGGCGAGGGCCCGGACGCCCCGACCCTGTGGACCCTGGTCGACGGCGCCGGACGCCTCGGCATCGCCTGCGCGGCCCCCGTCCTGCGCCACGTCTACCGGGAGACGGCCTCCTCCCACCTCCGCGGCCGCGCCGCCCGCGCCCTCGCCGCCACCGACCCCTCCTTCGCCGCCGGCTTCGCCGTCGAGTGCCTGTGGGACTGCGAGGAGACCACCCGGGAGCTGGCCGCCCGGCACGCCGAGACCGGCGACACCCGGGTCGTCGAACGGCTCCGCCGGCTCGCCGCGGACCCGGCCGAGGAGGCCGAGGTGCAGACAGCCGTCCGCAGCCGCTTCGGGCCGGACGCACCGGCCGTGTGACCCGGCCGGGCACCGACGACGACACCCGGCGCGGGCGGGGGACCGCCCGCCGGGTGAACACCGGGTGACCCGCGGGTCAGGCGGGCATGGCGGCCGCCCGACCCGCTCGGGTGCGCGGTCCAACGCTCATGGGACGTTCCCCGGCCGGACAGATCGACGTTGACGCGGCCACGTCCGGCACGGCGAGAACACCCGTATGCGTGTCGTCATCGTGACCGAATCCTTTCCCCCCGATGTGAACGGCGTCGCCCACTGCGCGCTCCAGACCGCCCGGCACCTCGTGGACCGCGGTCACCTCCCGCTCGTCGTCGCGCCGGCCACCGCGCCCGGCACCGAGGCCGACGCACCTGAGGCGCCGTGCCCCGTCGTCCGTGTCCCCTCCCTCCCGCTCCCCGGCTA
>NZ_JAJSZC010000048.1:0-39925 GCF_036815105.1 Streptomyces sp. IBSBF 3136 | reverse complement strand
GGGTGGCAAGGGCGGGGCGGGCGGCATGGGCGGCGCGCCTGGCCGGCCGGGCCAGCCCGGCCACCCCGGCCGGCCAGGTGGCTGCCTGTCCTTCAAGGACCTGCCCGACACGGCGGGGCCGGACCTCACCGTGATGGACAAGGTGCGGATCGTGCTGACCGTGACCTCCGGCCACGCGACGAAGGCCGACGTCGCCAAAAAGTACAAAATCTCGGAGAAGGAGGTCGACACCTGGCAGCGGCAGTTCCAGGACGGCGACTGGCTCGGGCTCCTCGACGACGTCTCCGCCCCCGGCTCCTGACGGGGTGCCTGCGCCCCGGCCCGAATGTCCGGACCGGGGCGCCCTCACGATTCTTGTAACCCACATTTTCCTGCAGCTCACGCTTTTCTCGCAGTTCTCGAAACGTCTCCAGAAAGAGAGAGATCCGATGCCCGTACGCCCGTCGAAATTCGGTCTAGGTCTGGCCGTCTCGGTTGCCGTGGTCGCCGGCGGTGCGCTGGCGCCGACCGCCATGGCGGCGCCGATGCCGCGGAGCCAGGCGGCCGTGAGGGATGCCGCCCAGCACCTCCCCGCTGGCAACGGCGGCAACGGATCCGGCACCGGCCACGCCTTCGGCGCCGGAGTGCTCAGCGGCGTCGAGTTCGGCAACGGCAACATCCGTGTCGGCGACAAGATCTGTGCGGGCAACTGCAACGGGACCGTCAACGGCACCAACGGAGGCAGCGGCGGGATCTGCGCGGGGCTGTGCAACGGCAGCGCCAACGGCGGCAACGGCACCACCGGGGCGCCCGGTCGCAACGGCACGGCCGGCGGCAACGGCGGTATCTGTGTCGGGGTGTGCGCCGGCAGCGCCAGCGGCGGCAACGGCGGCAACGGTGGCGACGCCGTGGGCGGTGGCGACGGTGGCGACGGTGGGCGCGGCGGCAACGGCGGAATCTGTCTCGGGGTCGGCTGCGAGACGAGCGGCCAGGGCGGCCGCGGTGGCAACGGCGGCAACGGGTGACCGGCCGCCCCGCCTGCGGTGGCGACGGTGGCGGCGGCAGGGGCCGACGGCCCCGCCCGGCCTCTCAGGGCGCGTCCAGGGACCGCTCGGCCCAGACCGTCTTGCCGATGCGGTCGTGCCGGGTACCCCTGACCTGGGCGAGCTGGGCGATCAGCAGCAGCCCGCGCCTCCGCTCACGGACGCCTGGGCCTGACCCCATTCCCAGCAGGGGAAGCGCGGCCCCATAGCCGCGCAACCCAAGGCCCTACGGTGTCACCGCCGCCCTCTAGGGGACACCGGTTCACCGGTGGATCAGGGTCGAGGCGACGGATGCGAACAGAAGGAGCGTCGCACCGAAGGCCGCGGCCCCGCGAGTGAGAGCTGCGGGGTAAGTCGCGTGGTCTCGGCGGCCCAGATAGCCGGCTTCTGCCCCTGTCAGCGCGGCGACCAGGACGGCCAGGAAGCATGCGAGGAGGATCAGGGCGCTGTGATTGGACACGGTGGTGGTCCCCTTTGACGCGGCGGTGGATGTCGTTCGCCAGCTGGCGGTGCAGCCAATATGGCCAAAGCCGTGTTCGGCGATGTGCGGCCGGACGAGGATGAACAGCGATGAACAGTCGGCACGGCGAGGAAGGGGCAGACGGCTTGAGTGCGCACGAGTTTCAGGAGCCGGCCGCCGCGCTGGCCGAGTTGCGCGCGCCTGGAGGCACGGCGGATCGCCAAGACCCTCACGAAGCCGGCGCTCGCCGAGCTCGCTGGCTTAGGGCGGACCACCGTCAGCGCTGCCTTCAGCCGCTCTGCGTCCGCGCCCTCGGTACAGACCGTGTACGCGCTGGCGCGGGCTCTGGCGCTCCGGCCCGGCCCCCTCCTGGAGCTGCTCGCCCTCGCCACGCGTGCGACGGCAGTGCCACCCGCGGGCTTGACGCAGGCTGCCGGGCTCCCGGCGGCCGGCACAGGGCCGGTCCGCGCCGTTCACCGGACTGCCCATGCCGATGAACGCGAGGTTGCCTGCGCCGCCGAAGGCCCGGCTGCCGGCGCCGTTGGGCGGCCCATCGCGCAGTGCCGTCCGCACGACCTCGGTGTCCACCCCGCCGCGGAGGCCTCACGACACGGGGGTGACGACCACTCATCAAGCCTGACCGACCGCCAGCCGCAGGCGGAACCCAGGCTGCCCAGCTATGTATACGGGCCGCACGACGGGGATTTGGCCGACCTCGTCGCTGCCGCGGCAGCCGGCAGTACCCGGATGGCCGTGCTGGTCGGCTCCTCGTCGACGGGCAAGACCCGCGCGTGCTGGGAAGCCGTACAGCCCCTCGCGGAGCAGGGCTGGTTGCTGTGGCACCCCCGCTACCCGTCACATCCTGAGGCGGCACTGGCTCACATGGAAGGCGTCCAGCCGCACACGGTGGTGTGGCTGAACGAGTTGCAGCACTACCTCGGAGCCGGAAGCGGAACGGGCGAACGGATCGCTGCAGCCCTGCACCTGCTGCTCAACGACTCAGCCCGCGCCCCGTCCTGGTCCTGGGCACCCTGTGTCCTCATACTCCTGGGCCTACTGCGCCCTTCCCAGAACCATTGGGGCGGACCCGCACCCGCAGGCGCGACAGTTGCTCGCAGGCCGGCAGATCGTCCTGCCCGATACCTTCGACCGGAAGTCGATCAAAGTTGCTGAGGTGCTGGCCGCCGCCGGCGACGAGCGACTCGCCCATGCCCTGCCACATGTAGGCGACGGACGAGTGGCCCAGTTCCTGGCCGGCGTGCCCGAACTGCTGCGCCGTTACCGCACCGCCTCGCCGCCGGCACGCGCTCTGCTGCACGCAGCGATGGACGCGCGGCGCCTGGGCGTCGGCTTACATGTTCCCCTGGCGTTCCTCGCCGAGGCGGCTGAGGACTACCTCACCGACGACGAGCGGGACGCCCTTGACGACCCCTGGTTCGAACAAGCCCTCGACGATACGGGCGAACCCGTCCACGGAAACCTCGCTCCCCTGCGTCGGGTTCGCCCCCGTACGGTCCGCGAGGACCCCGACGGTAAGGGCGGTGGGCGGCCGCGCACGAACACCTCGGCGACCCCGACGAGCTTCGCCTCCTGGTCCGGGCCGCCGGCCACCGGGACCGTACCTTTTGGGCCCGCCGACTGCTGGCCAAGGCCATCGAAGCGGGCAGCACGGAATCCATGAGCCGCATGGCCGAGCTGTATGAGGAGTCGCGGGATTGGGCGGCAGCCGAAACCTGGTACCTGCGGGCAGCGGAGGCGGGTGACCTCCGCGGCCTCCTGTGGCTGGCGCAGGAACGGGAACGATCCGGGCGGCACGAGGAGGCGGAGCGCTTCGCACGACAAGGCATCGAGGCCAACCGCGGCTTCGTCATGTACGAACTCGCGATGCTGCGCTTATGCGCTCTTCCGACTGGCCAAGAAGCGGAAGGAGGCGGGGGACCGGAGCCGAGCCGAGGCGCTACTCCGGCGGGCGGCCGACGTGGATCGTGTCCGGACGAGGGCGCTGCAGGAGATCGCCCTCCTGCGGGAGGAGACCGGAGACCGCGACGGCGCCGAACGGGCCGCACGACAGGCAGCAGAGGCCGGCAGCACCGAAGCACTGGTCGAGCTCGCGTACCGACGCGAGGATGCCGCCGGCAGCGATGGCGGCGGGGCCGATGAACTGTACGAGGAGGCGGCCGCCGAAGGCGACCCGCACGCGCTGCGCCGGCTCGTCAGGATGCGCGAGGAAATCGGCGACCACGAGGAGGCGGACCGCCTCGCCCAACAGGCCGCCGACGCAGGCGACACCGAACCACGGAAGCTACTGGACGGACTGCGGGCGGAGCGCGAGGACTTTCCCGGCTAGCCGCTACAGCTGCTCTGCACCAGCGATGACGAGCTCGGATACATGGAACTCGACCGCCGCGGCGCCGAACTCCTCTTCCAGGTTCTGACCGAGCGGGAGGAAAAGAACAGCGTGGCCATCGCCTCAAACGAGTCGTTCTCCGGCTGGACGAAGACCTTCACCGACCCGCGTCTCTGTGCCGCCATCGTCGACCGATTCACCTTCGGCGGCACCATCATCGAGACCGGAACCGACTCCTACCGCCTCGCCACCACCCGCGCCCGCGCCGAACAGCAGGCCGCGGCCGGCTGACCTCCCACACAGCTCACAGCGCGATCGGACGGTACTTCAGAGCCTCGTCGACGATCTGCTCCGCAGACGCATCCTTGAGGTCGTCCGAAGGGTGGAAGACCAGGTCGCTCACCCGGGGATGCGACACGTTCGCCTCCAGGAGCCGCAGATAGTAGTCGCTCTCCGGGTCGGCCATCAGGAGCCTGCGAACAATCTCGACGAGCTCGTCCCGGGTGATGTCCGCGACCACGGGGCGAGCCGGCCGGGCCGCCTCCCTCGCGAACTCCTCCAGACTCCTGCTGCCGTCGTACTCCGCGAAGGCCAGAGCGTCGTAGTCGTGACCGGTCGTCGCGTTGAAGGCCGTGATCGCCTCGCCCGCTGCCTCCGGGCGGGCATCCAGCAGGTCAGCGATCCGCTCCATCTCGGCGCACAACTCATCCAGCCGCTGCCGACTCACAGGCGGGGGCGTCAACTCCGGTCTCAGGTTCACAGCAGAATTATGGTCATCGGTGCCGACACGCCAGAGCCGAGCCCTCTGCGGTGCTGCCACTTCTCATCAACATTTCTGGACATCTCGATCAAGAACCGATGCCAGGTCCCATCAACATTCGCTCTCCGTTCTCGGTTCTGGCACAGATCGTGGGGAGCAGTGACAGAACGTAGCCACGATGTTCGATTGCTAGGGACGGGGTCGCGTAAGACCGCATACGTCTTGCCGTCCGGTTGACCGGGAAAAGCGATTGCCCGCGATGCGGGGCAGCGCACACAATCTCCGTCGTGATCTCTCAACGACGCGACCGCAAGCATCCAGACTTCGCCACGCGCATTGAGGATCACCGTCCTGAACCACGTCATACGTGAGTATCGCCCTGCCGACCAGGTCTCCTGGCTACGCTGCCGAGTGCTCTCCTTCTTGAACACTCCTTACTTCGACGATGTCCTGACGAGCAAGCCCGAGGTGCCCGCCCCAGGTTTCGCGCTGGTCGTAGCCTCCGAGTTGGGAGCCGTCCAAGGGATCATTGACGTCACAGTCGGCGAAGAACTGGCGACCATCGACACCGTTGCCGTCCACCCCGACTACCAGCACCAGGGCCTCGGTCGTGCACTCCTCACCGAGGCCAGCGCCCGCGTCAGCGCCTTGGGTGTGCCGACGATGGACGCTTGGACGAGGGACGATCCCGCGACGTTGAACTGGTATCGGGCGATGGGCTTCACCGAGAGCCAGCACTACCTCCATGTCTATGCCAACTATTACGCCGACGCCAGCGAGCCGGACCGGGCCATCAGCGAATGCCGAGAGGGGCTAAGGCCGATCGCTGCCTTCCTCCACGCCAGCGTGGAAGACGAACGGGTCATGCGCGAGCAGTTCGTCCGAGTGCACGTCTGTCGTCGCTTCGCGATGGACGTCTTCTGAACACGGACGACCCGGGCACGAGGGTTCACCTGGGCGCGTCGGCCTTGACCTGGTTGGCCCACGTGCGGCGACCAAGCGCACGGCCGCCTCGGGGACCGAATACACGCGAACGCTGGTTCCGCTGCCGGCGGCCGCGGCACCCGTGAGGATCACCGAGGCACCCTCGGTGTCGAACAGGGGCAGAGCCTTGTGGACGGTGAAGAGCAGGCCGTTGACGTTGACGTCGAAGGTGGCGTTCGGCGATCCGCTCCCAGGGTGCGCACTCGCCGCCGTCTCCCGCGTTCGCGTACGGCAGGTCGATGGGCTTTCCCGTTCGGCGACACTCCCCGCAGGCGGTCGAGGTCAGCCGGATCGCAGACGGCTGCGGGGATCACGGTGGCATTGAGCCTGCTCTCGCCGACCGCTTCGTCGAGTGCCTCCTGACGCGGCCCGCCTTTCGACAGGGAACCGCTTGGAGGGGCCGGCCCGATCCAGTCGGTGACGCTGGCCGTCCTGGTTTCGAGGTGTTCTGTGATCGTCCGCTCCCGGTCCGAACGGATGGCGCGAGCGCCTCCGGAGCCGGGGGGATCGCGGGACGGGCGGAGGCAGGGACCGCCACCCGAGGACCGCCGACCGCCGATGCGGCCGCACGGTCCACCCCGCGGCCACCGGTCAGGCTATGCCTTCAGGAACTCGAGGATCACGGGGTTGAGGACGTCCGGGTGGACGGACAGCATTCCGTGCGGGTACCCCTCGTAGGTCTTCAAGGTCGCGTTCCGCAGGATCTCAGCGCTCTTCGGTCCCGCGTCTGCGTAGGGCACGACTTGGTCGTCGGTGCCGTGCATGACGAGTACCGGGAGGTCGATCTTCTCCAGGTCCTCGGTGAAGTCCGTCTCGGAGAACGCCTTGATGCACTCATAGTGCGCATTCGCGGCGCCCATCATCCCCTGTGCCCACCACCGGCCGATGAGCCCCTGGTTCACCTCGGCGCCAGGCCTGTTGAAGCCGTAAAAGGGTCCGGACGCCACGTCGATGTAGAACTGGGCGCGGTTGGCGGCGAGTCCGGCGCGCATCTCGTCGAACACCTCTACCGGCGTTCCCTCAGGGTTGCTCTCCTTCTTGATCATGACGGGCGGCACCGCCGACACGATCACGGCCTTGGAGACGCGACCGGGCTCGGCCCGCGCCACGTAGTGGACCACTTCACCGCCTCCGGTGGAGTGTCCGATGTGCACGGCGTCCCGCAGATTTAGCGCGTCGGTCACAGCGGCCACGTCTGCGGCGTAGGTGTCCATCTCGTGGCCCGACGACGGCTGGCTGGAGCGCCCGTGACCACGCCGGTCGTGCGCGATGACCCGGTAGCCCTTGGAGAGGAAGTACAGCAGCTGGTTGTCCCAGTCCACGTAACTCAGGGGCCAGCCGTGGTGGAAGACGAGCGGTGTCGCATCCCTCGGCCCCCAGTCGACGTAGAAGATGCTCGTACCGTCCGCGGTGGTGACCGTGCTCATGGAGTATCCCTTCCGAGGGGTTGGTTCGGTTTCTTATGCGCTTCAGCCGTGCGCCCCGCGCTCTGCCGGTTGGCGGGCAGCCGACCGGAGCCCGTCTCCCATGGCCCGTGTGGGCCCGGGCGGCTTCGCGGTGGGGAGGCCAGCCGGCCGGAGTCGCCCTTTCCTGGCAGACGTTGATGAAATTCCCGTCGTTGTCGGGGACGGCGACGGCGACGGCGACGGCGACGGCGACGGCGACGGCGACGGCGAGACACTGACGTCCGCCACGTCCTTCTCGCTCCCCACGATCGGGAGTGGCCGCGGAACGACCGCGTCGCGGCGGCGAGGACCTCGATGTGCAACAGTGCCTCGGCGTAGTTCGGCGCGAGGTGAGCGTGAGGACCGGCAGCAAGCTCGGGCGGCTGGGAGCCGTCCGGAGGTCCGGAACGGTTCGAGCGTGAGACCGGCCCCTGCCGGGGGGGCCGATGTCGGTGTCGATCGCATCGAAACTCCAAGCGCGATGTCGCAAACCCGAGATCCGGTGCCACTAGCCGACGGACGCGTCGCGATCACTGACGGTGGTGGTGATGTTGTGCAAGGTGAACGAGAAGCGATCAAAGTTCCCCATGTCGATCGTCACTTCTGTGTCGTTGGCGACGTGTTCCCGACGTACCGGCGCTGGCCGCTCCGCGCAGCGGCGGCTCACGCACAGGCCGGCCGTGCCGGGCTCCCTTTCCAGGGTGCGTCCGCCCCTGAGGGGCGGCAAATCCGCGGGCGCGGCGCGAGCCGCGAGCTGATGGGATCGTGGACGGGGGCGGTACCGACAGGGCTCCGCCCGCGGTGTCGTCGGCACCGTTTGACGACCTCGGATGTAACAATTACGGTTACTTCCAAGGAGGTGGTCATGTGGCGGGCAACAGTCAGCTCACCGTGGCGGCGCACGCGCTGACGTGGATCGAACTGCACCGTCGGATCGGGGACGGAAACGCAACATCCGAGGGGATCGCGGGCAGCGTCAATACCAACCCCGTCGTGATCCGCAGGCTGCTCGGCCGGATGCGCGATGCCGGACTGGTGCACTCTCGACGAGGCGCCGAGGCGGGGTGGGTACTTGCCAGACCGCTGGAGGACATAACCCTGCGGGACGTGTACGAGGCGATCGAGCCGCCACCGCTGTTCGCCATGCACCGCTCGGACCCCAACCTCGGCTGTCCGGTCGGTTCCGGTATCCAGCCTGCGATGCGCCCGGTGTACGCCCGTATCGAAGAAGCCGTCCGAACCGAGCTGGACCGGATCACGCTGGCAGACGTCCTGCGGGACGTCCTGGCGTCGCGGTAACCCTCGAGTCACCTCACGCTCACCCTGCGAGACCGGCTCAGCACGCCGCCGGCGACCTCGCCCGCGTCGGGCCCTGCCCGGCAGCGACGCAATCGACCTTCGAGGCCAGCATGGCCGTTATAGAACTGGAGTTCTAATTATGGGGCAGCTTGACGGAAAGACCGCCGTGGTCACCGGTGGCAACAGCGGTATCGGACTGGCCAGCGCCAAGCGCTTCGCCGCCGAGGGCGCGCACGTGTTCATCACCGGCCGACGGCAGGAGGCGCTGGACGCGGCACTGGCCGAGATCGGCCCGAACGCCACCGCCGTCAGGAGCGACGTCTCCGATCCGGCCGACATCGACCGGCTCTACGCCGTCGTCGCCGACCAAGGGCGGCACGTGGACGTGCTGTTCGCCAACGCGGGCGGCGGTGAGTTCTCCACCCTGGAGCAGGTCACGGAGCAGCACTTCGACACCACCTTCGGCATCAACGTGCGGGGCACGCTCTTCACTGTCCAGAAGGCACTGCCGCTGCTGAACGACGGTGCGTCGGTGATCCTCACCGGCTCTACCGCGGCGACCTCTGGTGGCGAGGCGTTCGGCGTCTACGCCGCGTCGAAGGCCGCCATCCGTTCGTTCTCCCGTACCTGGGCCAACGAGCTCAAGCACCGGGGGATCCGTGTCAACACCCTTGTCCCCGGCCCCATCGAGACTCCCGGGAACGCCGGCCTCGCCCCCGACGCGGACGATGCCGCCAAGCTGTGGGGCTTCTTCGCCAGCCAGGTGCCACTGGGCCGCATGGGCCGCCCTGACGAGGTGGCCGCCGCTGCCCTCTTCCTCGCCGGCGACCAGAGCAGCTTCATCACCGGTACGGAACTCTTCGTCGACGGCGGCCTCAACCAGATCTGAAGCAGAAGCGAGACCCCGGTGCTCCGGTACCGACCACCCTGCCTGTGCCACCCAGAGTGACCGCTACGGCCGAAGGACGTCCTGCGGATGCTGGGTGCGCTGAAGGTGGCGACCGCGACGCAGATCCAAAGCCAGACTGCTCCCCACATCCCGGAGACGGCCCCGGCATGCTCACCGCCGCACCGGGCACGGACCTGCCCGCCCACCATCAACGCACACAGTGACCGGCGGCCGTCATGGTCTCCGCTCGTCCAGTACACGATCCCGATATGCGCGCCAGGCGTCCAAGGTCGACCGGGCAGAGTCAGCGGTGAGGAAGTCTCCCGACCCGGTGTCGAAGGCCCGCGCCTTCAGGGCATCCGCGACCGCGAGAGCCGCACAGGCTGCTGCTTCGCCGTCGCCGTGGATGAACAGGCTCACCCCGGTGACCGGCACGTCGTCGGCCTCGTCGACCGGCGTGCCGATCGAGAAGCCCGGCCCGTCGTAGTCACCCCACCCGTGGTGAGTACTCGATGCCAGCCAGCACCTTAGCCAGGACACCGCGCACATCCCGACCCGTGCCCAGACACGGCGGATCCCAGTCGTCGCGGACCTCGTCAATGGCACCAGCCTCCGGCGGAAACCTCAGGATGAAGACGTCCCAACTCACCTGTTGAAGCTACGCGTCAGCACTGACACCCCTGTCGCCGGAGCATGGCCAAGAGGCGCTCGCCGCCTGGGAGAGGCTCAGGCAGCCGGCCCAGCCGCCCGCCCAGGCGGACCCGCTCGCGCGTGGCCGAGGCAGGCTCAGTGCGGGAATGCCCGAGATGGACGCTGACGGGGCAGCGTGGTGCGGAACTCCTCGATCACGGAACTCACCTGCCGCATCAGCGATGTCCGTTCCAGCAGGTCGAGGTACAGATTGCGGCGGGCCAGTCCGGGCAGGTCCACGCAGAAATACAGCGCCATCAGCGGGTTGATGAACAACTCGCTGCCCTTGGTCCTTTCTGTGAACCGGACGTCGCCGAATTGACCCCGCACGGCGGCGGCGACCGATCCGTTGACGATGCTGGGGTGGCTCGCGGTGTGGCGCTGGGCATGCGCCACTGCATCGAGATACAGCGCGCCCTCCCGCCCTGACCCGAGCAGCGAGAACGCGCCGAGATAGGAGCCGTCCCGGTCCAGGGCGGCCAGGTTTTCCAGCACGAGCGAGTGACTCACACCGTGATAGGCGTCCACGCCGAAGCCGAGGCAGGCGACCAGGCGCTGGGGGACCTC
Source organism: Streptomyces sp. IBSBF 3136 (assembly GCF_036815105.1). Taxonomy (NCBI): domain Bacteria; kingdom Bacillati; phylum Actinomycetota; class Actinomycetes; order Kitasatosporales; family Streptomycetaceae; genus Streptomyces; species Streptomyces sp. IBSBF 3136. The sequence goes on along the minus strand of NZ_JAJSZC010000048.1, from coordinate 29,462 downwards.
GTCGAGCCTGCTCACGGCGGCCAGGCTCGCCATGTCCTCCTCCGGGGTACCGAGTCCGTGCTCATCACCCCGCATCAGGATGTCGGTCCCGCCGTCCACGAGTACGACCGCGTCGACACCGCCGAGATGCGTGATCAGCGCCCGGTATGCCGCCCGCAGCGGACCTACGCCGGTGCTCGGGAACGCGTACACGATCGGCGACAGATCCTGCGTCACGAGCCACTGAGCGAGCGTCCGTTCCGGGAAGTAGTCGCCGCGTACGGGGGTGTCCGGTCCGACAGCCGCGACATCCTGATCCACCCACACATCGAGGTCCAGGCCGTACAGGTCGGCAAAGGACAGGTTGGCGAGGTGCACCTCCTTGCCCGCAGACCGCAGCGCCAGTGCGAGCGGCAGTCCGGCGTACACGTCGAAGCCACCGCCGGCACCAGCTATGAGAACCCGCCGCGCATCACGCAAGCGGGTGAAGAATGCCGGTTCCCCCAGAGAGATCACCGCATGAAGCTAGCAGCAGGATGAGCGGGCACCGCGGCCGATCAAACTTCACTGAGTTCGGTCAGGGTCTGATGAGACAGGACGCAGGGCGTCAGGCAAGTCGGTCTGCTACGAAAGGGGCCGCCCCCGACCTCGCTGTGTTGACACAGCAGAGCAGCATCGACGGTATCCGCAAGCCAATGATCCCGCTATTGCGGACATCGCAATCTTCTGCGGTGGTGTAAGCATGCATTCGATTGAGGAACTGGCCGCTCTGCGCAACCCGATGTCCGAACCAGGCACCGTCACCCCCGAGGACTGCTACGCCGACGCCTGCGACCAGGTACTGGAGCAGCGCAAGAACGACCCCCTCGGCCTGGAGGCCGCGGGCGAGGAGCCGGGGACGGATCCGCTGCTGCTGGCACTCGAGGACCTGAAGGCGAAGAAGGAGGCTGTAGACGCACAGGCCAGGCAACTGCTCGCATGGGCACAGGAGTTCCAGGGCAGTCGCCCCTATGGACTGGAGGAACTCGCACGCCGCGCCAGCTACAGCATCTCCGGTGTGCGCACCGCCTACGGCGACACCGAGATCAGGCAGGTCGCTAAAATTGGGCTGTCTTACCTGCGGAATGTGGTGTGTGTCAGGCATCGTTGATGCTGCCGGAGGTGTGAGGCAGCCGAGACGAAGAAGAGCACAGGTCGGCCCTGGCAGGTCGATGACGGCCTGTGGGAGCGGATCGAGCCGCTGTTGTCGCGCGTGAAACGCAATCCGAGGTATCCGGGCCGGCCGCGTGTGGACGACCGCAAGGCCCTGAACGGCATCCTGTTCGTGCTGTACACCGGGATCCGGTGGGAGTTCCTGCCGCAGGCGCTGGGCTTCGGCTCGGGCATGACGTGTTGGCGGCGACAGCGCGACTGGAACGAGGCCGGGGCCTGGCAGCGGCTGTATGAGGTGTTGCTGGCCGAGTTGCGGGCCGCCGACCTGCTAGACCTTTGACATCCCGCTGGCCGCGACGCTGACCGGCGGCAACCGCAACGACGTCACCCAGCTCATCTCGCTGCTACAGGCCGTTCCGCCGATCCGCGGCAAGCGCGGACGGCCTGTTCGACGCCCCTTTGGACGGCCTTGCCCGGCGCATGGTCCTGCACCTGCTCGCCACCCAGCGCCGCCAGACCCGCGACCCGATCCTGCGCATCGCCTTCTCCCGTCACCACCAGTAGCAGAGAGTCGGACAGTCCATGGCGGGCTCCGTCTGTTCGCTCGTCGGCGTTCGTCGTTGCTGCGCACGGTAGGAACTCGAGCCGTGCCTAATCACGCGCCTGCGAAAAGGGTGCGAATCGACTGAGGAGTGGCCTGGCGAAGCAGCTCGCTCGCAGCGTCCGCGCCGGACAGGACTGCCGGCTGTTGACGGCAGGTATGCCAGCAGGCCGATCACCCAGCTCGCGCCGGAGCGGAACAGTCGCGGGCCTGTACCGACCGTCGTGTAGCGGCGTCAGCCTGGGCAGAGTGTGGACTCCGCCCAGGCTGACCCGGAACCTAGTGCTGTGTCAGGCAACGTTCGCCCTGTCGACGGTAAAGGTCTTAGGCCGGCCACCCTTGTACTTCGGGTAGAGCGAGGCGAAGCCGTCGGTGTTGAAGTTGTGGATCACGTCGCGGACCCGGTCCGTGCTGGTGAACGACACCTCGGCCATCTTCGCCACCGGCATCCTCTGGGCTGAGAGCAGCACCATCTGGGCCCGCCGCCAGGTCACCACTGAGCCGGTGCCGCGGCGGATGATCCGCAGCAGGCTCCGGCCCTCCTCATCGTCAATCTCGCGCACGCGCACCGGTTCAGCCACCAGGCCAGCATGGCCGATGCGCGCCGCCCACCCCTGCGCCCACCGCACGTCACATCCGCCTGGCGCCGCTTACATTCACTTCGGACTCACCCGGTGGGGGCCGAGGTCCTCGATGACCTGCCGCATCTCCTCCTCATCGGCTTCGTAGACCGTCTCGCCCAGGCGGGGGTCACGGGCATGAAGGGTGTGGATGAGCGGTCCATTCGCCGTGCCGAGCTGAACCAGGGAGGCCGAAGGGCCGTGCACGGCGCGCTCGGTGCCGGGCCGGGCGGTCAGGTCGATGCGGCTGACCACCCCAGGCGTGACCCAGACCGTCGCCTGCTCCAGATGCCCCAAGATCTGAAGGTGAAAGTGGCCGCAGAGGATGAGCTGCACATCGGTCCCGCGGATCACCGCGGCCAACTCGTCGGCATTCTGCAGCCCCAGCGCCCGCTGCACCTCGACCTCCAGCGCAATCGGCGGGTGATGGAAGCCCAAGATCGTTCCACGCGGCGCGGGCGCGGCCAGTACCTCGCGCAACCAGTCAAGCTGGGCACGGCTGATCTGGCCGTAACCCTTGCCCGGCACGAGCGAGTCGAGGGTGACCACGCGCCAGCCGTCGATCGTGCTCGCCGCGGCCCGCTCGCCGTCGGGCCCGTCGCAGACCGCGTCGGGGCGGGTGTGGCCGCAGCCGAGCACCTCGGTGAACGCCGCCCGCTCGTCGTGGTTCCCGGTCGCGTAGAACACCGGTGCGCCCCGCTCCTTCGCGTAGCCGCCAAGGAGTTCACGAGCCCGCGAGTACCCCTCACTGGATCCGTCGTCCGCGACGTCTCCCGTAACGATGACAGCATCAAGGTCGCTCAGGTGGACCAGGTCGGCGAGCAGGCGCCGCAGTGCCGCGGTGCCATCGGCACCGTCGGCGTCCGGGCCTCCTGCACGGTCGAGGTGCGTATCGGACAGATGAAGAATCTTCATCTCGTCAACCTAACGGGGAGTCCGCCGGGAGATCCCCCTTCATCCGAGGCAAACGTTGCCTGACACGGCACTAGTCACGAATGAGAGCGCCCGGTTCCGCGCTCTCAAAGCCGCCCCCCGGCTTCGGCCGGACCACGGCGGTGTCGCTCCGGCCGCATAGGTCGGCCAAGTCCGGCCTGGGCCGGCAGGGAAGGAGCGTGACTCGACGGAGGTACGGGGCGAAGAACCTTCGCAGGTCCAGCAGTTCACCGTCGCCCAGCTGCGGACCTGCCGGGCCCACACCGGCGCCGACTGGGTGTACCTGAGCCCCACGGCGGTACTGGAACCCGGTGAGCGCACCGGCCGCTACCGGCGCGGCACCGAGACCCTGCTCCTCGGCGCCGACGGGAAGTCCCGCATCAGCGCCGAGGACCTGGCGGTGGCGGTGCTGGACGAGCTTCGGACCCCGGCCACCGACCGGCACCTCACCGTCGTCCACGCCACCGGATGAGCTAGTCGACGTTCACCGGACCGTTGTCCGACGTCCGCTCCTTGCCTGAGCGCAGCTGCAGCAGCCCCTTGGTGGCGCCGGTGTTGGCGTCCGCCTTGGTGTCCTTGTCCTGCCCGCTCATGTTCTGCCGCACCGAGTCGAGGATCGTCAGCCCCTGGGACACCAGCCCGGCGGCGATCTCGCCGAGGCCGTCCGCTCCGTTCAGGACGTTGACGTTGGCGCCGGACAGGCCGCCTGCGGCCTCCTTCACGATCTGCGGGAGCTGGTCGATCAGCATCCGGTCCAGCGCGACCCGGTCGTACGAGGCCGCCGCCTCCGCCTGGATCTTCATGCGCTGGGCCTCGGCGGCCGCGAGGATCCGCACCCGCTCGGCCTCGGCCTCGGCCGGCTTGACGACCTCGGCGACCAGCTGCTGCTGGCGCAGCTCCGCCTGACGCTCGGCCAGTTCCGTCTGGGCGGCCAGCACCTCCTGCTGGGCGTGGGCCTGGGCCAGCGGCCCCGCCTGCGCGGCCTCCGCCTGGGCGCGGTCCACCTCGGCCGAGTACTCGGCCTTGACGATCGCGGTCTGCCGGGCGTACTCAGCCTGCTTTCGGGCCGCCTCCTGCTCCGCCTCGACCGCGGCCTGGGTGGCCTGGGCCTGGGCGATCTGGGCCTGCCGCTGGATCGCCGCCTTGTGCGGGGCCGACATCGCGTCTATGTAACCGGTGTCGCCGTCGTCGATCGACTGGATCTGCAGGGAGTCGACGATCAGGCCGATCGTCGCCATCTCCGTCTTGGAGGTGTCCAGCACCTCGGCGGCGAGCTTCTGCCGCTCGGTGACGATCTCCTCGACCGTCATCGAGCCGATGATGGACCGCAGGTGGCCGGCGAAGATCCGGCCGGTGAGCACCGACATCTGCTCCTGGTCGGAGAGAAACCGCTGACCGGCGTTGATGATGCTCTCGGGGTCGTTGCCGACCTTGAAGGCGATGACCGCACGGACGTGCAGGGAGATGCCCTGCTTGGTCACACAGGTCTCGGTGACCTCCGCCTCGCACATCGACAGGGTGAGGAAGCGGACCTTGCGAAAGACCGGCAGCACGAACTTCCCGTGCCCCGTGACCACTCGGAACGGCGCGCCCCCCAGTCCCCGCCGGCCCCCCGAGATCAACATCGCCTCGTCGGGAGCGGGAACGCGGTATCCGAACATGCTGTACTCCTCAGCTTGCGCCGGCGGCCTCTCCGCCGAGCGCGTCCAGTGGATCCACCCACTCAATGACGCCGACCTTCCGGCATCCCCGTGATTCGATCACGAGGACCGTCGCGCCCGCGGGCAGGGGGTCCTCGGACCAGGCCAGAAAGGTCTCGGAGCCGCCTCGGACCCGTACCAGGACCTCGCCGGGGCCCGCGGATCCCCGCGTCCCGATGAGCACCTTGCCCGTGCAGCCGATCACGGCGTCGTCCTGCGGCATCACCGGCCGTCCTCCTCGTCCTGACCTCAGAAGTCAGACGATAGACCCAGCGGGGCCGCGACCCAACGGGTGGGAGGGCATGGAGCGTTCCCGTGCCCTGCTCGACCGCCGCTCTCGCCGGGAGTGGAGGTGCTCGTCGATGCGGGCCTTGCAGGGTCCGGGAGACGACGGGTGGCAGGAGCCGTTCGGTGAGCCAGCCCGCCACGGCGCCTACGGACGGCGTCGCGGGCCCCGGTCTCAGGGCCGGCTCCGCGGCAAGCCGCCGCAGCCGCATGCGGGTGAAGGAGGCCAGCAGGCTCCCATCCGGCGCGTACATCCGGACGTCGGCGAGGGCGGAGTCCGGTCCGGTCGGCGCGCACGTGCCGACGCTCCAGAAGCTTTCGGACAGTTCGCCGAGTACGCGGACCTCGCCGAAATCCTCGGGGACGCAGAGACGTTCACCGGCGGTGTCCGGCGCGTCGGCCCGGCGGCCGGACGCGGAGCCGAGCGCCTCGGGCCAGGCGGAGATCAGCGGCAGCAGTCCCGCTTCCCGGGCCGCGGGACCCGGCAGGGCTACGACAGACGCGGCAGGCTCGCGGCGCCCGGGGCCGGGAACGTCGATGCCAGCGCCGCGGCCTGCCCGGCCGTGATCCGCTGGATCATGGCGATCGCCAGGGCTGCCGCAGCAAGTTCCAGCCCCTCGGCCACCAACAGCAGGGCGAGCGGGGACCCCGGCCCCGGCCCGCCGCTCAAGGCGGCGACCAGCGCGTGCCCGACCCATGTCGCCCACCAGACGTTCACCAGCACTCGGTCGCGCCGCCCGGCCCCGCCGGGGCCGCTCGCACGGAGGACGTCGAGGACCAGCCCCCGCGGCACCCACATGTTGATCACCGGGATCAGCCAGGAGAACACGGCCCACGGGTCCGAGCCCGGGAGGGGGCTCGATGACAGCGATCGTGCGATGCGCCGGGAGCGGGTGAACCAGACCAGGAACAGCGCCGCCGCCACGATCATCAGGTTCACGTACACCTGGGACACCCGCCCCAACGTCCTTTCGGGCGTGTCCAGCGGATGGAGCGCGTGCGCGCGCACGGTCACGGCCCGGGCGACCTCCGCCACGGCCGCCGCAGCCACGGCGGCCTGGGCGAAACGGGCAGGCAGCCGGGGGGCCTTGACGGTAAGTCCGGACACGGGCGGGCACCTGCCTGTCGTGGTGGCACACGAGAACGCGGCCAGGCTGATCGTCAGAGAAGCGGATCATAGGACAGTCCGGGACTGGTGCGCCCCGCCCGGTGCGGGCGCACCCGCACTCCGGGCCCCAAGGGGAAAGATGGCCCGGAGCGATCGATCGCATCGCTGCGTCAGAGCAGACTCCGCCCGTTCGGCGCGCGCTGGGAGGACATATCGGCCGGCACCATCCTGGTGATCGCCCCGACCCTCGTCGTCTTCCTCTTCCTCCAGCGCTACATCTACAACGGCTTCGCACGGGGTGCGACGAAGTGACCTGGACGGGACGGGTGCCGGCTGCCCCTGCCGGCCGTCCTGCCCACCCGCAGGGCGCGGGACCACGGGGAGGGGGCCTGGTCAGGTGTGACCGAGTGACTCAGCGGCATCAGCGCCTTCGCCGGTGAGGGGCCCGCGAAGCGCGGCGTTCACGGTGGGGAAGACGGGGAGCAGGGTGTCCAGGCCGAGGAGGCGCCACACCTGCTGGTAGTGGTCGCTGAGGGCGGCGAGACGCAGGGTGCCGGCACGGTGGTCGAGTGCGCGCCACAGCGCGATGATCACACTGATGCCCGAGGAGTCGAGGTACTGCACTTCGGAGGCGTCCAGTACGAAGGTGCCGCCGCCCTGGCCGGTCAACTCCTCGCACCGGGCACCGACGTCGGAGGCGTTGTCGTAGTCCAGCCGCGTCGGCAGCCGTACGACGGTCGTGTCGCCGTGCCGTATCCGCACCCTGACCATGGAGAACGGGCTCCATTCGTCTCGCTTGCCACCGTGCCCCGGCACCGGCCCTTTCCGCCCGCCGTTCCCACCGGCGACATTCCGCCTCTACCCAGGGCAGCGTCGGCCATGCTCGCCTCCGGGTGCCGCACGGCGTGCCGGCCGTTCGCGCGCTGGAGCGGCCGGTGGGACCAGCGGGACCGGCCACGTCTGCGACAAGGCCCGGCGTCGGCCCGGAGGCCGCGTCGCGTGGCCGGGCAGCGGGGGGCCTACTCGGGCAGCTCGGTGTGGAGGCGGATCGTCGTCCCTGCGTCCGGTGTGGAGCGGATCTCGACAAGATCGCAAAGTTGGTGAACGAGCCACAGACCGCGTCCGCCCACCTGCGTGGGCGTCGGCATACTGCGGCCGGCCAGCGGATCCTCGAGGTAGCCGGCGTCGCGGAACTCGCAGACGAGCCGTCGCTCCTCGCCCCACGTGCGCAGCACGCCCCCTCCACCGCCGTGGCGGATGCTGTTGGTGGCCACCTCCGTCGCGGCCAGATGCAGCTCGCGCAGGCGTCGACCGGCCAGGCCGTGCTGCTCGGCGCACGCGGCGATCTTCTCCCGCAGGGCGGCCAGGTCTCCGCTGGTGTAGTGGAACTCGTCGTAGGGGTCGCAGGGGTCGGTCAGTGGAACGAACGCGTACGGTGCCCGCGCGTCGTAGTCCTCAGACAGCACCGTCCTGCCGTCCCTGCGGATCTGGGGGTGGCAGCGTGACATCTCGGTCAGCGCGGCCTCGTCGCGTGCGACGTCGTAAGGACACAGCAGCCACCATGCCGGGCCCTGAGTGAACGCTCTGTTGAGCAGCCACTCGTGGTAGCGCAGTTCCTCGGCCTCGGCGGGGCTGCGGACGCTGTCCCAGGGCGATTCGCCGATCCCGCGGACCGGCCGCCCCTCCGAGACGTGGTCCTGGATCCACTCCTGCCAGGCAGAGATGAGCCGGCCCGGATGACGCGCGACCCGGCTGGTGTCGACGTAACGCACGGAGTCGTTCTCACGGATCTCGGCACGCAGCAAGGACGCTTTCTCCTGCGGTACCGCCACGACGACGGCCTCGTCACCGTCGAGCGCCTCCTGGATGAAACTGACAGCACCCGCGACGAACTGGTCGCTGCCGGAGTACGGGTACAGCTCGTGCCGGTACCCGGTGCCCGTTACGCGGGTCGGCGATGTAGAGGTCACGCCATCACCACCGGAATGTCGGGGATCGCGAAGCCGGACAGCTTCCAGGCGAGCCGCACGGTCTCGTTGGTGCCTTCGAGGACGATCCTGCGCTCCGGTAGGTGCCTGGCGGCATCGGCCAGCGCGCTCATCCCGGCGGCGTCGAAGAACTCCAGGCCGTGACAGAGCAGGCGCACCGTCGGGGTATGGGCGAGGAGGGTGCACAGGACGGTGCCGAAGGCCACCGCGCCGTCGCTGTCGACGGTACCGGTCACCGTCCAGCCTTCCTGCTCGGTCCGGTACACCCGGAACGCGGGTGACACCGGACGGCTGCCCAGATGATGCGGATGCACGCAGTTGATCTGCTGGAGAGCCGGGAGCTCCCAGTCGGCACCGCTGTAGGCGCACACCACCATGGCACCGGTGTCGGCGGCGAACTCCTCGAGATCGAGCTCGCTGCGCAACCATTCCCCGTCGCGTTCCGTGCGGGCGCCCGGCATCACATGGTGCAGCACACGGAGGGAACGGAACCCCTCCCGGTCGGCAGCGGCCGCCTCCCGGCGCACCGCGGAGAGAAGGGAGCCCTTCAGCCTGGCAGGGTCGAGCACGAACTGTGCGAACTCGCTCTCCGCCTGCGGGGCGGGACCGACGATCACGACCTTGTCCCCGTGCAGCGCACCGTCCGCGACGAAGGCCCGGCTACGGCCGGCGACGTCGTCTGTGCGGTCCCATACGTGGCAGACATGATCACCGGTGTCGACCTCGTCCAGGGTTGGCAGTACGCGCGGCGCTCTCACTACTCCTCCCTCGCTCTCGACCTCACCCTACCGCTGTCGTCACCTCCTCCTCTGTGGTCCCCGGAGCATCGGGCCCGGCTCGCCGCGGACCTGGCCCCGCGACGGAGCGGTACCCGCGCTCGCCGAGCCGACCGGCGGGCCGGCACCAACGGTGTGTGCCTCGGCCGGCTTGCCCGCGGTGCGCGGGCGCGTCGCCGTGCACGCACAGTCTTCCCGCCGACCGGCGATCACTGCGAAATTGACGCCCTTCGTGAAGGTTCCCGAGCTGTGGAGGGGCTCATGTGGAAGGGGCCACGGTCGTTGCGGTAGGCGGAGTGGACTGATGCCCCAGCCGCGGGCGCGGCTGTAGGAGCGTGAGACCGAGAAGGCGTGCGGGCCGCGTTCACTGAGAGCGAGGACCTCAGTCGGCGGGCTGCGGGTTCGACGCGCAACTCGCCGCTTGAGACCAGCTGATGGGGGCGGTCGGCGTAGCGGGACAGGCGGGAAGAACCAGTTCTCCTCGGCGACGATCTGCGGTTCGGTGCTGTGCTCCCCGCACCGCCCTTCGACCAGTTCGCCGGGGCGTGGACAGTCGTTCGACTCCGGCTCCGGCCCCGACGCCGCGACGCGGATCGCTGCTGGTGCAGATGAAGTCGTCGAATGAGAGCGCCGGCGGAACGCGCAATGCGGCGCACGCGTCGGCGTTGCTGTCGACGAACGACTGCACGTCGACGCCGGCCGCCTCAGCGGCCGGGACTTTTCCTCACCGTGGCCGCGCCGCATTCCATGGACGGGTACGCCCGGGACAAGTCGGCCATACCCGGCCGGCGGGCCACAGGGATTGAACCGGATAGCCCATCCGGATCTGCTACGGTAACCACGAACCGGATAGCTCATCCACTTCAACGGAACGGTTGCCTGATGAAGCAGACAGCGATGGTCACGGCTGGGACGGGGGGAATCGGCTTTGAGACCGCCTCGGGACTGGCAGAGGCAGGGTTCGCGGTCACCCTGGTGGGGCGCGACGCCGAGCGCGGTGCTCGTGCTGTCGACCGGATCAACGCCACGGCACCGCTGCATTCGGCCCGGTTCGTGGCCGCCGACCTCGCCTCGCTCGACGCGGTTCGCGCCCTCGCCGAGCGGATCGCCGCCGACGGACCGCTGGCCGTGCTGGTCAACAACATCGGCGCGATGTTCCCGGACCGACGGGACACGGTCGACGGCATCGAGGCATCGTTCGCCGTCAACCACCTCTCGCCGTACCTGCTGACGGAACTGCTGCTGCCCGCTCTGACAGCCGGTGCGCCGAGCAGGATAGTGAACGTCACCTCGGGTGCGACCGGTGTCGCCAAGCGCGTCTTCGACGCGGTCGAGCCGCCGGGCGACTACTACGGCTTCCACTGGTACGGCCGCGCGAAGCTGGCCAACCTGGCCTACACACTGAACCTCTCCGGTCGGCTGGACGGCACGGGCGTCTCCGTCTTCGCCTCGGACCCCGGCGGCGCCGCGACCGCCATGACCAACGGCACCCTGCGCGATCCGAAGATCGTCTCGCCAGGGCTGCGGCTGCTGTGGCCCCTGGTCCGGCGCAAGTTCGAGCGCTCGACCTCGGGCCCGGCGTCCACGGCGGCCAGGTCCTCGGTCTTCGCCGCGACCGACGGCTCACTCGCCGGCCGGACGGGCGTCGTCATCGGTCCTCAGGGTCGTCCGGTCGCCCCGTTCCGTCCGGCCACGGATCCCCGGATCGCCGCAGCCGTCCGCCGCCTGAGTGAGCGCCTCGCACCACTCGGTACCGGGTGACGGGGATCCGGGGTGGCGATCCGGATCGCACCAGCGATGCGGATCAGCCATCCGGTTAGACTCGCCCCATGACGACCGCTCCCCTGCGCAAGGACGCCGCCCGCAACTGGGAACGGATCGTCGCCGTGGCTCGCGACCTCGTGGACGAGGGCACATCACTGCAGCTCAACGACATCGCCCGCCGCGCCGGAATGGGCGTGGGCACCGTCTACCGCCACTTTCCCACTGCAGAGGCGCTTCTGGAGACCGTTGCCGCCCCCAGCCTGGAGTCACTCGCCGCCCACGGCGAGCGCGCGCTGACCGACGACGATCCCGCGCGTGCCCTCGCCGGATTCCTGACCCGGACCATCGAGGCACAGGTCACCGACGCCGCCCTCTCCCCGGTCACCGCCGCAGCCACGGATGCCCTGCCGCGCACCACCGAACTGAAGCAGACCCTGCGGTCGATCGGCAGCGAACTGCTCGAGCGAGCCCGCGAGGCCGACGTCGTGCGCGCCGACCTCACCTCTGCCGACCTGGTGCCGCTGATGTGCGGAATCGCCTACGCCGCGAACGTCCACTGCGACGCCGGCGCTCGCGTGGAGACCGCCCGCCGTTACCTGACCGCGCTCCTGGAAGGCTTGTACGTCTCCTTCTAGCGTCCGCTGTTCGTACGCCTCCGCTGTTCGTACGGCCGAAGACGGTCGGTCAGGAACACCCCTGTCTGCAGTGCGGCGTTGTAGCCCGCAATGCTCTCGCGCTTGTCGGTCTGGCCGGCGAACGCCGCTCGCAGCATTTCGCCGCGGGCCGGGAAGACGGTCGGCATCCGGTCGTGGAAGTCGACGTCGTAAGCGAGGATCGCCACGGCCGGCGCACTGAGGGTCCTGGCCCTGTTGCCCTCGCCGAAAGCCCTGGCCGCTCTGTCAGAACGGGCCGTGGAGCTCCCCCAGTCTGTCGGTCAGGCGCAGGTTCTCGGCGTAGTCGACGGGGCAGGCGATCACGGAGACCGTGTCGTCGTCGAGGGCGCGGCGCAGCACGGGCAGAAGTTGGTCGGCGGTCTCGATCGCGTAGCCGCGTGCGCCGAAGCTCTCGGCGTACGCGACGAGGTCGGGGTTGGTGAACCGGGTGTGGCTGTGGCGGCCGAGTTCGAGTTCCATCTTCCAGGTGATCAGGCCGTACTCCTCGTCTACCAGAACGAGGACGACCAACGGAAAGCGTTCGCGGACGGCGGTCTCCAGTTCCTGGGAGTTCATCAGGAACGAGCCGTCGCCCATCATCGCCAGTACCCGCCGGTCCGGCCGGGCCAGCTTGGCGGCGATGGCACCGGGCAACGCGAAACCCATGGTGGACAGGCCGTTGGAGACCAGGCAGGTGTCCGGTTCGTAGGTGGGGTAGAGGCGGGACATCCACATTTTTCCTGCCCCGGTGTCGGCGAGGACGATGTCGTGGCGGTCCAGGGCGGCGCGGACGTCGTGCACAATGCGTTGGGGTACTAGCGGGAACGCGTCGTTGTCGCGTCCGTACCGGAGCTCTTCGTCGAGCAGCGCGCGGATGTTCGCGCTGCTTTCGGAGTCGTAGGTGAGTCCATCGGGCAGTGCGGACGCGAGTGCGTCCAGAGCCCGCGATGGGTCTCCTTCGACGCCCACGGTCACCGGGTAATGGCTGTCGACCTCAGCGGGGAATCGGTGCACGTGCAGGATCCGCTTGTCGCCTTTCGGGTTGATCTTGGCGGGGTCGAACTCCTGGACCTCGTAGCCCACGCAGACCAGCACGTCGGCGGCGTCGAAGCCGAAGTTGCCGTAGTCGTGGCGCATGAAGCCGACCGCGCCGAGGGCGTTCGGGTGGTCGTCGGGGAAGACGCCCTTGCCGTGGAACGTGGTCGCGACCGGGACGTTCAGCCGCTCGGCGAATCGCACCAGGGCGGCCGACGCCCGCGCCCTGGCGGCGCCGTGGCCTGCCAGCACGACGGGGTTGCGAGCCGATACGAGCACCTCGGCCGCCCGCGCGATCTCGGTGGGTGAGGGAGCGCCGGCGTGCACCACGTCGATCTGCAGGGGTGAGAGGGACTCCGCCGGACGTTCGGCCTCGATGTCCTCCGGCACTGCCAGGAACACGGCGCCGGGCCGTTCGCTCTGCGCGGTCTTGAACGCCTTGCGGATCATCTCCGGCACCGCGTCCGGACACTCGAGGCGGGCAGCCCACTGTGTGACGGGAGCGAACATCGACACCAGGTCGATGACCTGGTGCGACTCCTTGTGGATTCGCCGGAGCGACCCCTGCGCCGCCAGGGCGACCAGCGGCGCGCTGTTGGTCATGGCGTCCGCGGTGCCCAGCAACAGGTTGATCGCGCCGGGCCCCAGCGTCGCCGAGCACACTCCGGCCCGACCGGTCAGCCGCCCGTAGATCTCCGCCATGAACGAGGCGGCCTGCTCGTGGCGCACCAGGACATACCGGATCCCGGAGCCGTCCAGCGCGTCGACGAACCGGATGTTCTCCTCGCCGGGAATCCCGAAGACGTACTCCACACCCTCGGCCCGCAGACAACGCACCAACAGGTGCGCGACGTCCTCCCCCACTGCTGCCGTGTTCTGCGATCCGGTCTCGCCCTCGGTGCCCATGAGAGGACGGTAGGCACGCCCTTCCGCCTCGGCCATTCATCGGGGGCCGGCCGGGTGTTCGCGGTGGGGGGCTTCGCCCGGGGCTTCGGGCCTGGCCGCGAGCACGGCCGGGGTCGTTCGGAGGCGTTGGGGTGGCACCGATCACGTGCGGCTCGCAGGCTGGACCCGGATGTGAAGGTGCCGTCGCACCGTGCGGCGGCAGGCTCTGGCAGGATCGTATGACCGCTTGGCCGCCCGAGAGGGTGACCAGTGTGGTCACGACGTCCAGGCCGAGGACCACCCAGCCCATGCGGTGGAAGCCCGCGTCGGTGACGCGGTGGCCGAAGCTGAGGGAGATGACGCTGGAGGAGAAGATCGCCCCGATGTAGCCGAAGGTGCGGAACAGCCCGGCGGCGACTGCGACTTCGTCCGGGGAGGTCTGAACGTACAGGGTGGTCTGGTTGGCGAAGTTGCACAGCCCGTTGGGGATGCCGAGGACGCCGGTGGTCACCAGGAGGAGGGCCAGGCCGGTGCCGTCGTGCACCGTGACCATGAGCAGGCCCCCGCCGACGAGCGCGAGGCTGCCGGTCAGCAGCGGCCAGCGCACCCAAGCCGCGCCCGCCGCTTCGCCGGCTCAAGCACAACAAGGGCCCTCGCCACCTGGTCCGACGAACGCGCCCACCAACCGACCCCTGGTCACCTGCGCAGGTTGTGACGGTGGTGGAGATTCGGGTGCTGTCCCGACCGGTGAGGGTGAGTTCCTGGATGCACTGGAACAGGGTGCGGTGCGCGTAGCCGCCGGGTCGCCCCCCGCCTGAAACGTGCGGAAGTCGACCACGTCCGGATCGCCGGTTACGCCGCGGTGCGTGGGGTCCGGCAGCCAGGCGCTTCTTCGATGCGACCCGCAGGACGGATGAGTCCATGAACGCCGACAGCCAGCGCCCAGAACAGGAGAGGAAGTACGGCGACCCGTTCCATACCTCCCATGCCGAGACCGAGGTAGTGGTGGGAGAGGAACAGGCCGAAGGCCGTGATCACTGTGACTCCTAGCAGGCTGGTGCCCCACCGCACAGGAGCCGGCACGTGTTCTGCCAGACCGAACCCCGCCACGATGAGACCGACGTTGCCCGCTGCCATGATGAAGAGGGCACCCAAGACATGCTGGTTCTCGTGGACGTCCGCCGGTGCCAGCCCGGCCAACCCGAATCCCACGCCGGCACCGGCGAGCAGCAGACGGGCCACGGCAGGGGCCCGTCCCCTCCTCCAAAGGGCATCACTGGTCAGGGCAGCACCGACAACGATCAGCACCCCCAGGGCGGCGAACGAAACATTCATCAGACTGTGCTCGGGAGAGCAGATGTACCGCGGTTCAGGATCCGGCTGCAGAGCGCAGTGAGCGTTACCCAAGTCGCTGATGTTGTTCCCTGCCCAACTGTACGGTCTGGCCCAAGCCGACTCGGCAATCCAGTGGACGACGAAGAACTGTGCCACGCCCACGATCCATGCCGAGTACCCGATCCGGACTCTCACACCTGTCCACCTTCCGCATCGCGAATACCTGCGGACAGCCGATCATGCGGCGCGGGACTCGGGCACTCCTACAAGCCCCCTGGAACAGGGTGGGGCAGACCCTACTGCGGCCGGGCGCAGGAGTTCGCGGAACGAGTGCCGGGCGCGCGAGGTGTTCACCGACTCTTGTGCGCGGCCCGGCAATGCCTGATTCGGGTCGGGGGCGCAGAGGAGGACGGGTGGGGGGGGTGGCCGGCCAGTTCGGTGAGCAGGCGGTGCAGACGTCGCGGAGTGTGAGATTGGACTGCCGGGAGAGTCGGCGCAGGACGTCGAAGGCTTCCTCCTCGGTGCACCGTTGCCGCTGTCTCCAACCGGCGTCCGCATGACTTGGCGCAGCTGCTTCACGTCGCCGCGTGGGCACCGGAAGCTTACGGGACCATGATCACTCGCGCCGAAGCAGCTCCCGGCCAAACTCGCTACGCCGACCACGCTTGCCCCCTCGGGCATCATGCTGGCGCGCAATGACTGACCCTCACCTGAACACAGAGCGATCACATCATCGCATCGACTAACGACGAGCCTCTCACAAGATGATCAGTATCCTTACCTGCGCATATAGGATCCCCGGCCATGAAGCGTTCGATGATCGCGCTGGCCAGCGCAGGAGCAGTCACGCTCGCCGCAGGCGGGTACGCCGTGGGAGCGACGCGGCACGACAGCGCATCCGAGCAGTCCGCTACGTGCCAGCAGGCCAGCAACGACTTCGGGAAGCGGGCCGATCAGCTCCGGGAGCAGAAGAAGCGCGAAGCCCGTGATGAGGGCTATCTCAACTCCGTGAACGCGAATGCGGAATCGGCCCAAGTGCAGATCCTCGGCCTGATCGTCGATCAGAATCCGACCTGTTTCAGTGGCGCGACTCGTGCGGCAGCGGCGTATCTGGGGAAGCCCCCATCCACAGACGCGGAAGACCTCGAGGCAGGGGAGGATGTCGCGGCCTGTGAACTCCTCGGTATCCCGTTCAAGGATTGCTCGGTCACAGCAGACGACTGAAGCTGTCCCGCGTCAGCTGGGGTGCCGGGCCTGCGGTCAGGGTGTGTCGACGCAACAGTGGAAGCGGCAGGCGATCCCGGGGCCTGGTGTGCGCGGCTCGCCGGCGATGGGGTCGTACAGGGCGCGGCCGCCGGGCCACCACGAACAACTCGGTGGCCAGGGCCACACTGCCGTCGTCGCGACCGTAGACCCGGCCACGCAGCAACTGCTCATCGCCGTTCGTACGATCAGCGTTGCAGGCACCACCCACAACTGAACACCAAAAGGTGGTGCGCAGCGGGGCTGCTCTGTCCGAGGGGGCGCGTGGCTTGAGTCGGCACATCGAACTCGCAGCAGGAATCGCCATGCCACGTCCTGGAGAACGGTTCGGTTCCGTCGCCGTGCCCGTCGCGCGGCAGCGTCGGCCGCGGCGGTCGGTCGTCCGTCCGTCCGTCCGTCACGGCCAGGCTTCGTGCGCGGACTACGTCTGCACTCGCGCCGAGTGCCGACAGGCAGCAGTCCGTGCCCGCCGCCAGCGCGAGCAGGACCACCTGCGTGGTCTATCCACGCGGGTGCCGTCTTATCCGGCCGCACGGTGGGCTGTGCGGCTGCGCGGGCAAGGCATGTCCGCGCAGGACATCGCCGACCTGGCACGTGCCGGATGGCCCGCCACCACACTCGCGAAGCGCCTGGACATCAACCCCCGCACTGTCGCCGAAGTCCGCGACAAACGCCCCCGCCTCCACCTCGACCTCGCCCTGCGGATGCGCCGCCTGCACCGCGACCTGATCAGCCTCGATCCCGCCCGCTACGGCATCCACCCCACCGACAGCGCCCGCACCCGCGGCGCAGCCGCCCGACGCACCCCCGGCGACCCAGGGCATAGCCCTCCAAACGATTTGTAGTAACAGGACGAGGCCGATTCCTGGACCGCTCGCGGATGCGGTCCTGGACGGTCGAAGAACGTGTCAGGTGACCCGAAGACCGACCGCCAGCGTCAGTTCGAGGACCCGGTGCGGCGATGCGAGATCCGGAAACAGCTCCCGCAGCTGCGACATCCGGTACCGGACGGTCTGGGGATGGACGAACAACGCCGCCGCCACCTCATCCCGCCTGCCCTGGTGCAGCAGCCACGCCCGCAACGTCTCCTCCAGCCGCCGTGCGGTCGCAACAGGCAAGGCCCGCAACGGTGCGAGGGCTCGGGCACGCAGGTCTGCGAACGCGTCCGCGTCGGCGCTCAGCACCAGCTCGGGCAGGTGGTCCTCGGTGTCGCGAATATCGGAGGAGAGGAAGCGCGCGCGTACGGCTCGTGCGTACGAGGCGGACGCACGAGCCCATGGCCGGGCCGGCCCGACCACGGCGGTGCGGTCGGTCAGCTGCCGCAAGAGATGTGATCGGTCGGCATCGGGGACGAGCAGCACACCGGTGGCGTCCGGCAGATCGTCGAGGACGAGGGTGCCTGGGTCGAGCGTACGGTAGGCAGGCCGGGCCTGGGCGGCGGGCAGCAGGACCGCGGTCAGCGAAAGGGGAGGCTGCCACCCGGCCCGTTGAGCAGAGCCCAGCAGCACGTCCGGGCTCGCGCCGGCGAGGAGGTCGCGGGCCAGGTGTTCCAGGTGGCGCTCTTGGGCCCGGCCCCGGGCGGCCAGTTCGTCGGCGTGGCCCGCGGCGCTCGCGGCGGAGAGCTCGTCGATGTAGGCGAAGGTCAGCTCGGCGAACTTGGCGACCTCGGCGGCGGGCAGACCCGCGGGTACGGCGCCCGCTGCCAGGCATCGCCAGGCCACGCGGGCGCCGACGCGGTAGGCGCTCAGCAGGGCGTCCATCGAACGGCCGTCGCGTACCTCGCCGCGGCCCAACTCGTAGGCCGCGTCACCGCCGTCGCCGCCTGTGGCGTTC
Source organism: Streptomyces sp. IBSBF 3136 (assembly GCF_036815105.1). Classification (NCBI taxonomy): domain Bacteria; kingdom Bacillati; phylum Actinomycetota; class Actinomycetes; order Kitasatosporales; family Streptomycetaceae; genus Streptomyces; species Streptomyces sp. IBSBF 3136. The sequence goes on along the minus strand of NZ_JAJSZC010000048.1, from coordinate 11,552 downwards.
CCGCTCGCGAGGTCCAGGTAGTGCCCCAGGGCGGTGCGGACGGCTCGGCGGATGGTGGCGCCCATGTGGCCCGACAGGGCGTTGGCATAGGGAGGGACCTCGTCGATGATCGCCTGGACGACCTCGTCCGCGGTGCTCTTCAGCGCGGCCCGCAGTGCGGTGACCGTCGTCTCGTCCAGGGCCAGTTCGCTGGCCCTCTGGATTGCATGGCTCACGTTTTTGTTCCCTGCGAACAATTCAGTCGACCAGATTTACGTCCTGCGGTCAGGACTTTACGCCTTGAGGCGCAGCAAGCTGGAGTCATGAGAAGTGCAGCCCTCCGTAGTAGGGCGTGGAAACTGCTGGAGATGGTCACGACACCGCTGCTGCCGTCGGACTACCTCGACCTGGTCAGCCCGCTGCGTGCGGGCGCTGACCTGCGGGGGCGCATCGAGGCCGTGCACCCCGAGACGGGTGACGCCGCAACCATCGTGATCAGGCCAGGACGGGACTGGAGCGGCCACACGGCCGGTCAGTACGTGCGGATCGGCGTCGACGTCGACGGGGTGCGCCTGTGGCGTGCCTACTCCATCACCTCGCCGACACACCGCCAGGACGGCCGCGTCACGATCACCGTGAAGGCGATTCCGGACGGCAAGGTCAGCAACCACCTGGTCCGCAGGGCGCAACCGGGCACGCTGATCCAGCTCGACCAGGCGGCCGGTGACTTCGTGCTGCCGCAGGCCAAGCCCGCCAAGGTGCTCTACCTGACGGCCGGCAGCGGCATCACGCCCGTGATGGGCATGCTGCGCGACACCGAGTTCAACGACGTCGTCATGGTTCACTGCGCGCCGCGGCCGCAAGACGTAATCTTCCGCAACGAACTGCACGACCTGGTCGCGGACAAGAAGCTGCAGCTCACCGAGGTGCACACCGACACGGACGGCATGCTCGACATCGCCCGTCTCGACGAACTCGTGCCCGACTGGGCCGAGCGCGAGACCTGGGCTTGCGGGCCCGCGGGCCTGCTCGACGCCGCCGAAAAGCACTGGTGCGAGCACGGCGTACCAGAGCGCCTGCACACCGAACGCTTCCGCCCCAGCATCGTCATCCCCGGCGCCGGCGGCGAGGTCTCGTTCAGCGCCACCGGCAAGACCGTCGACGCGGACGGCGCCACGCCGTTGCTGGACGTCGGCGAGGAGGCCGGCGTGCTCATGCCCTCCGGGTGCCGCATGGGCATCTGCTTCGGCTGCGTCACGCCGCTCAAGACAGGCGCCGTCCGCGACCTGCGCACCGGCAAGATCACCGAGGCCGAGCCGGGCGTCCTCATCCAGACCTGCGTGTCCGCCGCGGCGGGCCCCTGCGACATCGAACGGTAGGAGCACCTTGACCGCCATTGACCCCACCGCCCACCTGACCGCGGAGCAGATCGAGGAGCTTGGCCGCGACTTGGACGCGATCCGCGATGAGGTGATCGCCGGCCGCGGCGAGAAGGACGCCGCCTACATCCGTAGGGTCATCTCGGCGCAGCGCAAGCTCGAGCTGGTCAGCAGGGGCGTGCTGCTGTTCTCGATCTTCCCGCCCGCGTGGCTGATCGGCACCGCCGGTCTGTCCGTGGCGAAGATCATGGACAACATGGAGATCGGCCACAACGTCCTGCACGGCCAGTGGGACTGGATGCGGGACCCGAAGATCCACTCCACCACGTGGGAGTGGGATCACGTCTCACCGTCCGAGCAGTGGAAGCACTCGCACAATAAGCTGCACCACACGTACACCAACGTGATCGGCAAGGACAACGACCTCGGCTACGGCATCATGCGCGTCGACGAGGACCAGAAGTGGCACCCGTTCCACCTCGGCCAGCCGCTGTGGAACTTCATCAACGCCTGCTTCTTCGAGTACGGCATCGCAGCGTACGACCTGGAGCTCGGCAACAACCTGAACAAGCACCGCCGCAAGGACCCGGAGTTCCGCGCGCGGGCCAAGGCTGTGGGTCGCAAGATCCGCAAGCAGGTGCTCAAGGACTACGTGATCCACCCGCTGCTGTCGGGCCCGTCGTTCCTCCCCACGCTCGCCGCCACGTTCACCGCGAACCTGGTCCGCAACATCTGGTCCCACTCGGTAATCATGTGCGGGCACTTCCCCGAGGGCGTACAGGTCTTCGAGCGCCGGTCGATCAAGGGCGAGACGCGCGGCCAGTGGTACCTGCGCCAGATGATGGGCTCGGCGAACATCAGCGGCAGCAAGGCCATGCACTTCATGACCGGCAACCTGTCGCACCAGATCGAGCACCACCTGTTCCCGGACCTGCCGAGCAACCGGTACGCCGAGGTCGCGGTGAAGGTGCGCGCGTTGTTCGAAAAGTACGAGCTGGAGTACGTCACCGGGCCGCTGCCCAAGCAGGTGTTCTCCGCATGGCGCAAGGTCTTCCGGCTCTCGCTGCCGAACAAGAAGCCCAAGGTCGAAACGCCGAACCGCGAGCAGGAGCTCGTCGCGGCCTGATGCCCGGTATTCGTTGAGACCTTTCGGCCGTACCGGCGGCACCGCCGGGTTCGGTGAATTCCGTTGCGGACGGTGGGCGACCGCGACATCAGACCGTACGACACGGGAGCCGGGGCAGCCCGGCGTCCGGCTGCACTACTACCTGGACGTGCGCCAAGAGCTCAACACACAGCCCCGGCGAGGCGTTGTGGTGCGCTGACCTGCCATGGTCGCCGGCTCCCTTCCTTTCCGAAGTCACCGGGCGCACCCGTGCGGAACTGCCCACACTCACTGATTCGCCACGGTGAAGAGCAAGATCGGCAGGCTGCCCGTCCTGCTCCACTCGACGGGCTGCACTCGGACCGCGCGATAGGCACCGCGCTAGCCCAGGACCTCGACAGCCGCGGCGACCTCGTCGTCACCGTTGACCACACCCACGGCGCCGATAGGGCCGAGGCCCGCGCGGAGCGGCCGGTAGACGCAGGCGGCAGGACCGGCGAGCCGGTCCGGGAAGTGGCCCAGCGCACGAGACGGTGGTGCGCACCAAGCCCGTGCCGGCGCGGCCGCGCCTGACGCAGCGGCTGAGCGGCCAGCCTCCACGCTCCCCCGCGGATGCAGTGGAGTGGGACCAAGCGCCAGCGGCCGGCGCGCCGCCCACCCCAACTGGGAGCGCGGCCCGGTGACTCACGTCAGGCCGTGCTCACAGCCCCCTTCGCGGAGCCGCTCCCGGCTTCTGCCCCGGCGGGTCGGCCGGTCGGCCGCAGTGGGCATCCGGTGCCGACGCGGGCGGCCAGTTCGGCTCGCAGGGTGGTCAGTTCGGCGATTCGGGTGTCGACGACCCGGAGCTTCTCCTCGAAGAGCGTGGACAGTGCTTCCGCGGTGTCCGGCGCCTCGCGCAACGCCTCGCCGTTCCGTGCGATCTCCGCCAGGGAGAATCCGAGTGCCTGCGCAGTGCGGATGTACTGGAGCCAGACCACCGTCTCCGGCGGGAAGTCGCGATACCCGTTGGGCAGGCGCCGGCCGGTGACGAGACCGACCTTCTCGTAGAACCGGATCGTGTCCCTGGTCATGCCTGCCTGCGCGGCAAGCTCACCGATGCGCATGCCCCTCCCATCGGATATCGGGCTTGACCTTGGAGCGTGCTCCACTGTTTAGCGTGAGGCGCCGCCGTCACGAGACCACCAGGAGCCTCATCGTGAGCCGTCTTCGCACCCCCTCCCGCCCAACCTACCTTCGCGTCGTACGCGCGAGCGCCTGGTACGACCTGGCCGTCACCGCCGGATTCGCAACTCCGTGGACCTACGTCCTGGTACACGACACGCTGTCCTCGTGCGGCAAGGCACTCGGGCTCGGCGCCCTGCCCGAACTCGACCCGTGGCAGATCCTGTTCGCCAACCTGATGGGCTCGGTAGTGGTCGTCTGGGCCGTTCTGCGTATCGTCAGGCCGCTGCCGGAGCACGGACTGTTCGACGGCATCGCGCGTGCCCTGTTCGCCACGTGGCAGGCGTACGCACTGGCCCATGGCGTGTCGCGGCTCCTGTGGCTCTTCTTCGGCGTCGAGGTGGCATTCGGCGTCCTCCAGCTCGTGCCCTGGAGATGGGACCGAAACGCGGACCTCGCGGACAACGGCCGGGGGCCCGGCCGACGGACGCCCGCTCGGCACAGCGAGTCGGTGAGGTAGGAGCACGCCAACGCGTCCCGCTCGGAGCGAGCTTCGGCTTGCGACGGGCGCCTGCGGAACGTCGGGGGGCAGCACGTCGCTTCCGCGTACCGCGTGCCGGGTGGTCGCCGGGCTTTTGGCCCCGGCCGGAGACGACCGCCCCTGGACCGGCTGGACGTTCAGCGCCGGGTGGGTTCGCGCGAAACACCGCACGTCACCCTTGTGGGGCCGGGGCTGGTTCGTAGAGGTCAGCGTCGACGTCGCCCGTGACAGTGCAGGGCGGTGGCGGCACCCAGCAAGCCGGCACCGGGCGCGCCTGGACCTGTCGCCCGCGTGCCTGCCTTCGAGGCCGGTTTGACGGGCTGAGCCTGCGTAAGGGCTGCGGGGTAGAGGAACCTGAGGTTCCCCGTCCCCCTGAACCACAACGCCCCTGCCTGACAAAGGGTTTCACGGTGCTCGGCACCGGTCTCGTGCTCACCGCTGCGGCGTTCTCGGCCGCGCCGTGGGGGAACGCCGAGCGGAGCGAGCGCGGATTCCGGCTGCTGGACTGGCTGCACGAGCGCAGCGAGTCCGAACTCCCGCCCGCAGAGTCGGACCTGTAACGCTCAGCAGGCTCGCCTCGTTGGCTCTGAGCACCAGTGTCGACAGCCTGTGCGCACCGGTGCGGGAGGCTCCTGGACGGCACGGGGAATTCGAACGGGCCCACTGCGCCGGGTGTCTCACAGGCCGAAGGCACCGCCTTCGATGAGGATGAGCAGGCCAATGGTAATCAGCACCAGGGGCAGCAGAACGTGGCCCCATCGAGCGAGAGCCTTGGCGATGACAGGGCGGGTGGCGAAGAACCGGCCGGCGAAGCACCACACCGCCACCAGGGCCAGGAACGCTATGGCGTACACGCTCATCCCGGCGATGCCGGCGGTGGCGAACACCGGCACGTAGACGCCGATGTTGTCGCCGCCGTTGGCGAAGGTGACCGCGGCGACCTCAAGCGGGCTGGGGCCGCCCTCCTTGGTCTGCGCCTCCTCTTCATCCGTGCCACCGTCATGGTGGTCCTTCCATGCCCGCCAGGCGGCCTTCAGGCCGAGGGCGAGTGGCAGCAGCCCGAGGTAGGGGATGGCCGGCTCGGGCAGGAAGGTCGCTCCGAACGCGGCGGACACCGCCACAGCGAGGATCGCGACGAAACCCAGGTACTGGCCCAGAACGACGCGGCGTGCGGAGCCGCGGTGACCGGCTCCCTGGGCGAAAAACAGCGCCAGGACCAGGATGTCGTCGATGTTGGTGACGGCGAACAGCCCGGCGGCCTGCCCGATGATGCCGAGGTCCACGAGTTGACGCCCTCCCCTTCGATGCGAGTGTCCAGGTGACGCTACCGGGAGCCCGCACCGCCCCCTCGCTGGGCCGAGGCTCAGTGCTGCTGCTCCTGGTGAACATCGAACACGACAGCATCAAGCCGCCTCCCGACATGATGAGCAACTGCTGCCGCAAGCCGTGAACATAGCCCGCCGGCGCTGTTCATCAGATTCGACAGCAGTCGTTCATCACTTCGGGAGGCGCTCACGCCCCGCCGTGTTCGATGTTCACGAGAGGCGACGGCAGCGGGCGGTCCAGGCCGTCAGCGCTCGCCGAAGAAGATCTCCTTGACCTCGCGCAGCGCGTAGTAGGCCAGCACGTACACAGCGGCCGGATCGGCCCACCACAGGCCAGCCAGAGAGTTCAGCACGAGGCCTAGCAGCACGGCGACGGCCAGCAGGCCGTCGATCAGCGTGACTCGGCCTTCCGTCTTCAGCACCGGGTTATCCAGCCGGGTGCCGGTGCGTGCCTTGCCGGCGGCGAGCGCGAACATGACCGCTGCCGTCACCGCGGTCCAGCCGATGCCGAGTGGCGAGTGGTGGGGGTGGAAGCCGGTGGCCAGTACCCAGGTGGACTGCACCAGCAGGTACACCGCCAGTAGCCCGAAGCCGAAACCAATCAGCCTCAACGCACGGCGCTGGCGGCCCTCGCCGGTATCGGACAGCTCCCAGATCACCACGGTGGAGGCGCCGATCTCGATCAGGGAGTCCAGGCCGAACCCGGCCAGCGCAACGGACCTCGCCGAGATCGCCGCGAAGGCAAGCACCACGATGCCGATCACGTTCCAGCTGAGGGTGGCGTACTCAAGAGCGAAGCCCCAGCGGAGAAGCGTCTGGCGGGCGGCGTCATCAGGTCTGGTCACCTCGAGGTCCTCCCGAACCGGTGAACAAGTGCTGTCCGTTCCCGCGCGCGGAGCCAGCCGGCCCCCTGAACATGCACATACGACGTTCTCCTGCGCCAACGTACAACCCTCGGGACCCAGTACCGGCCTTCTGTTCGCAGACCCCACGCGTCACCCGGGACACCTCTCGGTGAACGACGTGGCGCCCCCCGCACCACCGGCCACACACCCGCTTCGGCCGCCCAGATCGCCGCCGACGCAGCCCACCGCCTCCGCGATTCATAAGGAGCTCCCCCCATGCCCGTCCGCACAACGGCTACGCTCGCCACCTTCCTGGTAGCGGGCCTTGTCCCCCTCTCCCTGCCCGTCGCGGCAGCGACCGCCGCGCCCGCGAAGTACGACGACGACTTCAACGGCGACGGCTACCGCGACTACGCGTACTCGAGCTTCAGCGCCAGAGGGGGCGGCGGCGTCACCGTGGTCTTCGGCACCGCCACCGGGCCCGGCCCCACAAAGCAGCGCATCACCCAGTCGAGCCCCGGCGTGCCCGGCACCGACGAGGCCGACGACATGTTCGGCGAGGTACGGGCCGCCGCGCACTTCGACGGCGACGGATACGGCGACCTCGCAGTGGCAGCGACCGGCGAGAACAGCGCCCAGGGCGCCGTGACGATACTTTGGGGCTCTCCCTCCGGCCTGTCCACGGGCACGACCCTCCCGAACAAGAACCCCGGCCGCAACAACTACATGGGCAAGGATCTGGCGACCGGTGACTTCAACGGGGACGGCAAGCAGGACCTGGCCGTCATCAACGAATCCAGGACCTACGTCTATCGCGGCCCGTTCAAGCGCTCCGGCACCACCGGCACCGTGACGAAAACGAGGGCCTGGATCGCTGCTGCTGGCATGCCGCGGTCGGCAAGATGCCCGGTGAGCCGCTCGATTGCTTGCGGAGCCTGGCGGAGTTGGTCGCGTGTGGAAGCCATGACAGTCGGTCCTCTCAGGTGGCGGGATGCACGGCCGGCGGGTCGTTTGCGACGGCCTGCCGCATCGTTTTCGGTGGGTGGTGCCGGGCCGCGCGCTGCGGCGAGGGGTGCCGCAGACGGCGCGGCCCGGCATCTGCCGGTCGCTCAGAGCACACGAGAGGGGGTTCATGGCGGACGTCCGGCTGACGCAACTGTCGTGGAGGGTGAGGCAAGCGACACAAGCCCACTCCTGCACTCCCCCGCCCAGTGGGCAGACGGTGGGGGAGGAAACCGGTACACGTACCGGGTGCGGCGCGGCCCCGTCCCACGTGCGGTCGCGGGGCGGGGCCGGCGACGTGTGGCGCCGCGGGGCCTCGGCCGGCTGGTCAGGGCTGCGGGCTGGCAGGAGTGCTGAGGCCAGCATGTGAAAGAGGCCGACCGGTTGAGCTCACTCTCATGCTCAGGCGGGTTAGCTCCGCCACCCGCAGCGTCTTGCCCAGTCGGCCGTGCTGAATTCAGCGACGCACGGACCGGGAGAAGAGAAGTTCGCAATCCCCGCCGCAGTTGCGGAAGTCGCTCACCAGGTAACGGGCAGTTCGGTGAGGGAGTGGAAGACGGGATGTTCGCGAAGGCGGAGCTGACCGACCTCGCAGGCCAGGCGGAGCGTCGGCAGCGTGGTGAAGAGCGAACCGAGGGCGAGCGTCACCTCCAGGCGCCCCAGCGACGCGCCGAGGCAGTAGTGGGCGCCGTGGCCCCACAGCAGATGACTGGAGGCGTCCCGGTGGATGTCGAGGCGCTCGGGACGGGGGAAGACCCTGGGGTCGTGGTTGGCGGCGAGCAGGCTGATCATCACCGACTCGCCCTCGCCGACCAGGGTCTCCCCGATCCGGACGTCCTCCGTGGCCTGGCGTACGACGCTGTCCTGGATGATCGACCAGAACCTCATCGACTCCTCCACGAACTCCGGCATCATGGCCCCGCCGCCGGCGAGGACCTCCGCACGCAGCCCGTCGTCGGTCAGCAGGCTCAGTGCGCTGAAGGCGATCTGAGTGGCCGTCGACTCATGGCCCGCGATGAGCAGCAGTTTCAGGATTCCGAGGAGGTCGGCGCGGTCGAGTTCGCCGGTGGCCACGTGGTTGGTGACCAGCCGGCTGACCAGGTCGTCACCCGGTTGCTTCTCCTTGGCGCGCGCGGTCTCGTCCAGGAAGGCGATGATCCGGTGGTGCGCCGCCAGGGAGAGCGCCGGGTCGCCGTCCGTGAGCAGGATCCGGGTCTGCTCCAGGAAGAAGGGGGTGCAGTCGTCCGGTATCCCCAGCAGCCGGGCGATGACCAGTGCCGACACCAGGGCGGCGAAGTCCCGCACCAGGTCGGCCGGGTGCGGACCGGCCGCCAGGGCGTCGGCCGCCCGGTCGGTCAGCTCCTGGAGCCGGGGCCGCAGCATGCGCACCCGGCGCGCCGTGAACTCGGGGGCGACCATTCTGCGCAGCCGGCCGTGCTCCGGATCGTCCATGCGCAGGAACCCGCTCGGCCGGTCGTCGGTGGGCACGGGGATGCGCAGCGGAAAGCCGGGCCGGGTCTCGTCGGCGCTCAGTCGGGGATCCTTGAGCGCGGCCTTCACGTCCTCGTAGCGGGTGATCAACCAGACCAGCTGTTCCTCACCGGCGACCGCCGGCAGCCGGACCAGCGTCGGCGGCCCGTCGCGGAGCACACTCAGTGCGGGTGGCGGCGACAGCGGACAGACGCGGGCCAGCGGCCAGTCCAGCACACTGGGGTAGGCAACGCGCACGGTCTCCCCTTCATGGTGAACGAATGCCCGCGCCACACGTCGTCCCCGGCGGCGCTCCGACCGGACCACACAAGCACCGCCGGCTGACATCCCGGTGACCAGCCACTGACCCACCCTCCCGCCGCTGGTTCACCTGAGGGCGGGGCCCGGCGAGCCGGTCCGGTCCCTCGGCCACCGGATCACGAGCGAGGACCGTGGTAACACACCACACCGGCGCGCATGCGTCCGGTGGCGGCGAGCAGCTGGGAAACGGTGACGAGGTGGTACCCGTTCCCGCAGTACGAGGATCAGCCGGGGTACGGCCGGCGGGGTCGTCGCGTACCGGTCGTGGATGACGACGATCGCACCTGGTCGTATCCGGGCGGGGACGGCCCGCTCGATGACCGAGTGCAGATTCCCCTACCCGGGTGCTCGGCCAGAGTGCGCGTCCTGACCCCGGGCACACACGGTGACGGTCTACCGGAGCAGCGCGAGGATTTTGTATTGACTACTTTGCACAAGTCACCACGGGGGGCTCCATGAAGGATCTTGACGCGACTGCATCGACCATCGCCTCAGGCGCGCCGATCAGATTAACGACGGCGGCCACCGAATCGATGGGGTGATGCCCCTGGCAGCTCGCAGGCCCCCGGTATGAGGGACGGCGGAGAGGGCAGGATTCGAACCTGCGTGGGCCCCGAAGGGCCCGACCGTGAGGCGAGCTCGCTGGTCCCCGATCAACCACTCCGGGCACCTCTCCCTGTGTCCAGCACCGGTGTGTTGTCCGCTGCCGTTCACAGGACCGACTGTCGCAGGACCGACTGACAGCGCGCTGATACGCCCGTCCGACTCGTCACAGCGCACAACCACCCGCCGATCCCCAGGGAACGCGTGCCATGAGCGATCAGACCGAGGACGGGCTCGGGCTCGGGCTCACGCCCGCTCGTGCAGTAATACCAGTTCCGGATCAGCGACGAGGACGGCCACGCTGACCCCCGCCTGCCCTCATACACAACGGCTAGGTCGAGGTCCGAGACGGCATCGCCACCTTCTACGCCTGCATCCAGTCCGGCGACGCCAACGTCAGCACCGCCCTGCATACACCGAGGCTGGACGCCGCGCCCCCGGGGCGCCGAGTGGGAAGAGATCATCGGTGATACAACCCGATCAAGTGGGCGCCGAAGGGCACGCCTGACCAGGTGCTGAGGGAGCTGACGGAATCGTCATCTTCCCCTCCTGATCAACTGCTGATCGGACGTTAGGCTGCATGCCCCGCCGTGGGGCAATTCGTATGAGAGGACGCTCACCGTGGAGCAAGAGACCGAGTCATCGGAATCCTTACCATCCAAGTCCAATGAGATGTACGAGAGTTTGTGGGCCTCCCCGTCTCTGTTCACGTTCGCTTCCGTGGTCGTAGGCGTGCTGACGGACAGCGACCGGGGCCATGAGATGGCATGGTGGGTCTACTTCGCTGGGTGGGTCCCGTTGCTGCTGATGGGGGTGTTCTGGCTGGTCTCCGGCAGGAAGCCGGCGAAGCCTGCGGCGCAGATCGGGGTGGGGGTACTGGTGCTGTTCGGGGTGGTGCAGGGCGTGTTCAATTCCGGCGGATGGCCGCTCTGAAGCGGGACCACCTCCGACAGACCCGCAGTTGGCGTGCCCGGAGTGCCGGGGCCGGATGTTCGCGCGGCTCCCCTCACGCCATGCCCGGCACTTCTACCACCAGGAGCGGCCGGCTCTGGTACGAGCTGCCGTTCGGGGGCGAAGCCGGTGTTACGCACCGAGCGGGCCGCACGTCCCGGTCGGCCGTCGGCCTGCTCAGGATTTGCCGCGACTGCGGTGCACAGCCTGGGGCGCACCGGCGGACTGGGTGCCCTCCTCACCGAGGGTGATGGTGTCGGCGTCGGTGAGCTGAACCACGTAGAGATGGCCGGTGTCGCACTGCAGTGACGTGTCCGAGCGTTCGGTGGGGTGGCTGGTGACCGCTTCGAAGGTGGCCGTCGTGCCGCGCACGGCTCGAAGTGTGAGGGCCTCCGTGCAGCCGACCTCCCGGCCGGTGCCGACCTCGGTGATGTTGCTGACCTGCTTGCCGGCCAGTTCGCCCACGGCGGCGGTGTGCAGGGTGAGGGTCACCTTGAAGGAGTCGGTGCGTGGATGCAGTCGGCCGTCGGCGTTCGGGGTCCCGGGGCCCGTGCCGATCCACACACCGGCCCACTTGGCGGAGAGAGCGGGAGCGGACTCGTCGGGGAGAGGCGGGGAGGACGTGGTGCCGTCGCCGCGGGCGCCCGCGTCGAAGGGGTGCAGCAGCAGGATCCCGGTCACGACGGCGGCAACGGTGAGGGCACAAGCGGCGGCCATCCAGCGGATGCGGCGGCGTGCGCGGAGGTGTGTGGGGTGGTGGGCGCCGTAAGGCAGCAGCGGGAACGGTCCGGTGGAGGAGTGCGGGGGCTGAGGTGGGTACACGCCGGAGGTGGCGGCGGGATACGGCGCGACTGGGTAAGGGACCGGGGC
>NZ_JAJSZC010000047.1:0-72950 GCF_036815105.1 Streptomyces sp. IBSBF 3136 | reverse complement strand
ACTCCACCTTGGCGAAACCGCCCACCGGGGAACCACCCCCGAACGGCCCTGCCCCCGGGGCGCCGCCCGTCGTAGGAGCGACCACCGGCGGGGGTGGCGCCGTGGCTCCGCCCGCCGGGGTTCCTGCCGAAGTTCCGGCGACCGAGGGGCTGCTGAAGCGCACCGGGCCCGACGGGGCCGGGTCCGTCGTGTCCAGGTTGAGCAGGTGTACGGCGCTGCGGCTGACCTGTTCCACCAGGGGGCCAGGCAGCCAGCCGCCGGTGACCAGCCGGGCGGCGCCCTCGGGGGCGAGCCGGCGGGCCAGCTCGGCGGGGGCCGGGCGGGCCGCCGGGTCCTTCGCCAGGCAGCCGGCCGCCTCCTGGCGCAGCTCGCCGGTCAGCGACCCCAGTTCCGGTTCCTCGTGGACCACTTTGTAGAGCAGCGCGGCCGAGGAGTCGCCGGGGAACGGGGGCTCGCCGGTCGCCGCGTAGGCCAGCACCGCGCCGAGCGAGAAGACGTCGGCCGCGCCGGTGACGCCCTTGCCGAGGATCTGCTCGGGGGACATGTAGCCGGGCGAGCCGACCGAGACGCCGGTCGACGTCAGGGACGCCGTACCGGCGGTGGCCCGCGCGATGCCGAAGTCGATGAGGAGCGGGCCGTCCAGGGTCAGCAGCACGTTGGAGGGCTTGACGTCCCGGTGGACGAGGCCCAGTTCGTGCACCGCCGTCAGGGCCTCGGCGAGGCCGGCGCCCAGGGCCCGTACGGTGTGCGCGGGCAGCGCGCCGAACTCGGCGACCGCCGCGGCGAGCGAGGGGCCGGCCGCGTAGGCGGTGGCGACCCAGGGCACGGCGGCCTCGGGGTCGGCGTCGAGGACGGGCGCCGTCCATGCGCCGCCGACCCGGCGGGCGGCCTCCACCTCGCGGCGGAAGCGGGCGCGGAACTCCTCGTCCAGCGCGAAGTGCGGGTGCACGATCTTCACGGCGACCGTGCGGCCCCCCGCGCTGCGGCCGAGGTAGACCCGGCCCATGCCGCCGGAGCCGAGCCGGCCGAGCAGCCGGTAGGGCCCGACGGCGGCCGGTTCATCGGCTCCGAGCGGCTGCATGGCGTCCACCTCTCCCCCGTAACGCCTCCGCGCAACGCCTCACTGCTGCCCGCAGCGTAGTGCCGCGGGGTTCACGGCTGAAGCAGGTCCACCCGTACGTCCGCCGGGAAGCCGGTCGTCGGGCCGACCCTGCGGGCGAACTCCGCGACCGCCGCCAGCTGCGGCCCGCCGAAGCTGAAGTCGAGGGTGGTGAAGTACTGCTCCAGGGTGGCCTCGTCGAAGGACTCCCAACGGGCGGCCTGCTCGGCGACCTTGCCGACCTCCTCCAGGGAGAGGTTGCGGGAGGCGAGGAAGGCCTCGTGGACCTTGCGGGTGATGAACGGCTCGCGTTCCGCGTAGTCGCGCCGGGCCGCCCAGACCGCGAAGACGAACGGCAGGCCCGTCCACTCCTTCCACAGCGCGCCCAGGTCGTGGACGGCGAGGCCGTAGCGGGGCCCGTCGATCAGGTTGGCGCGCAGGGCGGCGTCGCCGATGAGGACGGCGGCGTCCGCCTCCTGCATCATCAGGCTGAGGTCGGGCGGGCAGGTGTAGTAGTCGGGCCGCACGCCGAACCGCTCGGCCAGCAGCAGCTGGGCCAGCCGGACCGAGGTCCGGGAGGTCGAGCCGAGGGCGACCCGGGCGCCGTCCAGCCGGTCGAGGGGCACCTGCGAGACGATCACGCACGACATGACGTCGCCGTCGCAGCCGACGGCGATGTCCGGGAAGGCGACGAGGTCGTCGGCGTTGCGCAGGAACTCCACGAGGGTGACGGGACCGATGTCCAGGTCGCCGCGCACGAGCTGCTCGCTGAGCTTCTCAGGGGTGTCCTTCGTCAGCTCGAAGTCGAGGAGCGTGCCGGTTCTCGCGAGCCCCCAGTAGAGGGGCAGGCAGTTCAGGAACTGGATGTGGCCGACGCGCGGCCGGGTGCGAGAATTGTCCACATCGCGAGGCTAGACCCCGCCCTGTACGGTGCTCGGACCGACCCCACCGTCAGCACACCCGCCCGAGGGTTCAAACCTTCGGGTGAAGTGATCTTGACCTCTATTGCATTCGGCTGCCCACATGCTAGGCTCGCCGCAAGTTGCAGTTTGGTTTCCCTTGCAGTACAGAGCCTGCGGAGCATGTGACCGCGGGCTCTCGTCGTTTTCAGACGAATGCAGTTGTGCAGCACCGTTTCGCACGTGCAGGTTCTGGAGCAGGGCAACCCTTTTGGGCCCAAGGAGGGCTTATGGCTACCGGAACCGTTAAGTGGTTCAACGCCGAAAAGGGCTTTGGCTTCATCGCCCAGGAGGGCGGCGGCCCCGACGTCTTCGTTCACTACTCCGCGATCAACGCCACCGGCTTCCGCTCCCTCGAGGAGAACCAGCAGGTGAGCTTCGACGTGACGCAGGGCCCGAAGGGCCCGCAGGCGGAGAACGTCACCCCCGTCTGATCACTGCCTGATCGCAGAACCTGAGTGCAGTACCCAAGGAGCCCCACGCCGTACGGCGACGGGGCTCCTGCCTTTTCCCGCTCGCCGTCCCGGTGAATTCCCGGCGAATTCTCCGGGTGGACAATCGCCGGGACCGAGTTCGCCTTCCTCGCCGTCCGGCGCCCACGGGCACTGTCACAGCCGGCCACTATGGTCGCCGTCCATGACTGACGCCCATACTTCTTCCGGCCCGCCCGCCGACGACTTCATCGCCGCCACCCGCGTCTTCTGGGACACCGTCGCCGACGACTACGCCGACCGCTTCCGGGGCGAACTCGTGGGCCGGCCCCTGGAGCGGGCCCTGCTCGCCACCTACGCCGAACTCGTCGGTCCCGCCGGGCGGGTGGCCGACCTCGGCTGCGGTCCCGGGCGGGTGACGGGGCACCTCGCCGCGCTCGGCCTGGACGTGTTCGGGCTCGACCTGTCCGAGTCCATGCTCGCGATCGCCCGGCGCGAGAACCCGGGGCTGCGCTTCGAGCTCGGCTCCATGCTGGAGCTCGACCTCCCGGACGGCGCGCTGGCCGGGGCCGTCTCCTGGTACTCGAGCATCCACACCCCCGCCGAGCGGCTGCCCGCGCTCTTCGCCGAGTTCCACCGGGTACTGGCGCCCGGCGGCCACCTCCTGCTCGGGTTCCAGGCCGGGGACCACACCCGCCGCCACGACCGCCCCTGGGGCCACCCGGTGGTGCTGGACTTCCACCGGCGCCGCCCCGAACACGTCGCGGGGCTGCTCACCGAGGCCGGTTTCGACGTCCTCTCCCGGACCGTGCGCGAGCCCTCCGAACGCCTCGGAGAGCAGGTGGCGCAAGCCTTCCTGATCGCCCGGAAACCCGGACCCGAGGAGGCCCGGAAGCAGTTGAAACCAGGAGTACCGGGAGCCTGACCCGGGCCGGGAACCAGCGGGGACGGCATGGGGATCGCTGCCCAAGAGCATCGGTGACGGCGCTGGGGAGAGGCCCGGCGACCGGATCACGATCGGTCTCTACCTGGGGGTTTCACCTATGCGCACCATCGCACTGCGTACGAAGACGGTTCTGGCCGCGCTCGCCGGCGCAGGTGTCCTGTCGCTCGGCACCGCGGCGGCCGTCCCGGCGACCGGTGTGCAGGACGCTCTGGTGCACGTCGCCTCCGGAGTGACGGGGAGCCAGTCGCACTCCGTGTCCTTCCTGGCGGACGACCGGGAGCCCACGCTGATCCACGCCTGATCCCACGACGGCGCGCACGGCGCGCACGGACTTCTACGGCACCGGTCGGGCGCACGCCCGGTCGGTGCCGTTTCGCACCGGGACCGGACCGGTACCGAACCGGACCGGTACCGCCGGGCGCGCCGCAGGCCCGCGCCCGGCCTGCGGCACCGCGGGGTCACAGCCGGCGGCCCTCCGGGGTCACCCCCATCGCGTCGTACATCTCGTCCGCCGCCGACTGGTGCCGCCGCGCCGTCTGTTCGTCGCCCAGGGCCTGTGCCGCCTCGGCCATGCCGTGCAGGGCGCGGGCCGTCTCGAAGCGGTAGCCGAGCCGGGAGGCCAGCTCATGGGCGTGCCGGTGGAGTTCCAGCGCCCGGGCCGGGGCACCGCCGCGCAGATGGACCAGACCGACCACGTTGACCACGGCCGCCTGGCGCAGGACCGTGCCCTCGGCGGAGACCAGGTCCAGGGCGCGCTCGGCGTGCTCGGCGGCCGCGTCCCGCTCGCCGAGGCGCTGGCAGATGCGGGCCCAGTGCGCCAGTACGAAGGCGACGTTGCCGGGCTGCCGGGAGTCGTCGCACAGTTCGAGGGCCTGGGAGAGGCAGGCGCGGGCCCGCTCGTCCTCCCCGGTGCCGAGGTGGGCCAGCGCCAGATAGGTCAGGGAGTGGATCTCGTTGCCGCGCTCGCCGATCCGCCGGTTCAGTTCGGTGGCCCGGGCCGCGTACCGGGCGCCCTCCGCATAGTGCCCCGCCCAGGTCTGCACGGTGCTGAGGTTGGCCAGCGCCTGGGCCTCCATGCGGACCGCGCCCAGTTCCCCGTGCAGGGCGATGCCCTGGGCGAGGTAGGTGCGGGCCGCGTCGAAGTTGCCGAGGGCGCCGTGCAGCAGGCCGAGCACGTCGAGGCAGCTCGCCTCGGTGCGCCGGTCGTGTCCGGCGGCCACCTCCAGCCCCTCCTGGGCGGTCGTGATGCCGTCCTGGAAGTCGCCGAGCCACCAGTGGGCCACGGCCAGGTTGGACAGGCTCAGACTCAGCAGGCCCGGGTCGTCCAGCTGCCGGCAGGCGGTGACCGCGATCCGGTTGACGACCCGGAACTCCTCGTAGTGGCCGCGCAGATGGAGGTAGAACAGCACGTTTCGGGCGAGCAGGGCGGCCGTGCTGTGCAGCCGCTGCGCGCCGGCCTGCGCGACGACCGCGAGCAGTGCCTCGTGCTCCCGGTCGAACCAGCGCAGCGCCTGTTCCCGGCCGTCGATCCGGGGCAGCTCGGGCATGCCGTCGGCCGGTGGCTCGCCGAACCGGTTGCGGCCGGGGAAGAGCACGTCGCAGGAGCGATCGGTGGCGAGCATGTAGTACACGACCAGCCGCTCGACCGCGCCGTCCTCGTCGTCCTGCACCTCCCGCACGCTCATCGCGTAGGTCCGCACCAGGTCGTGGAAGCCGTACAGCCCCGCCTCGTGCTGCTCCAGCAGATGCGCGTCGAGCAGGTGCTCCAGGACGTCCTCGGCGTCGTGGACGTCGGTGCCGAGCAGCGCGGCGGCCGAGTGGACGTCGATGGCGCTGCCCGGGTGCAGCCCGAGCAGCCGGAACGCGATGCGCCGGTCGGCTTCCATCGCCTGGTACGACAGCCTGAGCGTGGCCTCGACGCTGCGTTCGCCGGCGCTCAGTTCGCGCAGCCGCCGGGTCTCGTCGGCGAGCCGGTCGACCAGGTACCGGACGGTCCAGCGGGGCCGGTTGCGCAGCCGGGCGGTGGTGATGCGCAGGGCGAGGGGCAGGCCGCAGCACAGCCGGGCCAGTTCGGCGACGGCGTCGGGTTCGGCGGCGGTGCGCTGGGTGCCGAGCATCCGGGTGAGCAGGGTGGTGCTGTCGTCGGCCGAGAGCAGGCCGAGGGAGAGCCATTCGGCGCCGTCGAGTTCGAGCATGCGGACCCGGCTGGTGAGGATGGCCAGGCAGTGCTCGGAGGCGGGCAGCAGGGGCCGCACCTGGGCGGCGTCGGCGGCGTTGTCGAGCAGAAGCAGCATCTTGCGCTGGGCGGAAACGGTTCGCCACAGGAGGGTGCGGCGCTCCAGGTCGTCGGGGATCCGGTCGTCCGGGATGCCGACGGTACGCAGCAGGGAGTGCAGGACGGCGCCCGGTTCCTGGGCCTTCTCGCCCGGGCTGAACCCGCGCAGGTCGACGAAGAGCTGACCGTCCGGGTAGTCCGCGGCGAGCAGGTGGGCCGCGTGCACGGCGAGGGCGGTCTTGCCGCTGCCGCCCATGCCGTCCACGCCGACGATCCGGGTGCCCTGGCCCGCCGGGTCCCGGCCCACCTCCAGCAGCCGGGCCAGTTCCTCGTCCCGGCCGGTGAAGTCCGGCAGGTCGTAGGGCAGGGTGCAGGGCGCCGGCTCCGACCGGTCCGGCTGGGTGAGCGGGGCGGGTACGAGCAGGGCGGCGCGGTCGGAGACCGACTGCGGGACGCGGGGCGCCACCTCGGGGCTGTCGCGCAGGATGGCCTCGTACAGCCGGGTCAGCTCGGCGCCCGGGTCGATGCCGAGTTCCTCCACGAGCAGTTCGCGCACCCGGCCGAACTCCTCCAGCGCGTCCGCCTGCCGGCCGGCCCGGTACAGGGCGAGCATCAGCCGTCCGCGCAGGGTCTCCCGCAGCGGGTGTGCGTTGACCAACTCGCGTAGAGGGCCGATGAGCTGGACCGACTCCCCGAGTTCCAGCTGGAGTTCGAAGTACTGCTCGGCGACCGCCATGTGGCGTTCCTCGAGCGCGGCGGATGCCGCGGAGATCACCGCGCCGCCGGCGCCGGACAGCACCGGGCCGCGCCACAGGTCCAGGCAGGCCCGCAGGTGCCCGACCGCCTCGGCGGGCCGTCCGGCGGCCACCGCCTGCCGCGCCTCGGCCGCGCGGCGGCCGAACTCGTCGAGGTCCAGCTCGTTGTCGCCGAGGACGGCACGGTACCCGGCGCCGTCGGTGACGATCAGCGAGGCGCCCCCGGGGATGCGGGTGCGCAGCGCGGCGACGGCCTTGCGGATCTGGTGGCCGGCGGTCTGCGGCGGCTCGTCGTCCCAGGCGGCGGCCACCAGGCGGGGCACCGGCACCATGCGCCCGGGTTCGAGCAGGAGCGTGACGAGCACGCGTTCCTGGGTGGGGCTGCCGAGCCTCAGCCGCCGTTCGCCGTGCCAGCCTTCCAACGAGCCGAGGATGTTGAAGCGCACGACAGGCCGACCGGATGTCGCCGACTCCACGAACCCGTCCCCCCCGCCCCATCGCGTGACCCAGCCCGAGTTGTTCGGGACAATCCTAGGTTGTACCCCGAACGAGCGACGCCGGAAGGCAACTTCGCGTTACTCGCGGTGCGTCTCGGTCCGAGCCAAAGGCTAACCGTCGTCAGGCGAGTTGGAGGAGGCTGGAACGCACATCGCCGGTCAGGGCCGGGTCGTGGCAGAGAATGGCGCTTTCGACCTGCCGCAGGGCCGGAGATGGCTGGATTCCGAGCTCGTCGTCGAGGTGGCGGCGCATCCGGCGGAAGACGTCGAGGGCGTCGGCCTGCCGGCCCGAGCAGTAGAGGGCGACCATCAGCTGCTCGCAGAAGCGCTCGCGCAGCGGATGGTTGGTGTGGGCCTCGGTCAGTTCGGCGAGCACCGCCGCGTGCCGCCCGAGCCGCAGTTCGGCGTCGAAGCGCAGTTCCATGGCGCGCATCCGGTACTCCTCGTAGCGGGCGGCCGCGAGCTGGCACAGCGTCCCGCCGGTGAACCCGCCGAAGACCGGCCCGCGCCACAGGGCCAGGACGTCGCCGAGCAGCCGCGCGGTGCGCTCCGCGTCCCCCGGGCCCGCCGACTCGGCCTGCCGTACGGTCCTGACGAACTCGGCGGCGTCGAGCTCGCCGTCGGCCACGGCGAGCCGGTAACCGGAGGGGTGGATGGTCACCCGGGGTCCGGACCGGCCCGGCTCCAGGTCGCGCAGCTTGCGGCGCAGCCTGCTGACATGGGCCTGCAGGGCGTTGGACTGGTTGTCGGGGACGCACTCGCCCCACATCTCCTCGACCAGGCTCTCCCCGGACACCGGCTGACCCTCGCTGACCAGCAGCGTCTGCACCAGAATGCGCTGCAGATCGCCGGAGATCTCCGCCGGGCCGGACACGGTACGGATCTGCAGTGCCCCGAGGATCGAGAACTTCAGCATCCTGGCTCCGCCTCCCGTTGACGTCGCTGGCGTCGTCGTCCTTCTTCCGGCGACGTATCAACGGTGCGGTCACCCCGTACCGGATCGTTCCCGATCCGTTCCCGGTCGCGGGTCAGCGTTCGTCGCCGACCACCAGGTCCTTCAGCGAGGCCACCCGCCGGGCGGCGCCCTCGGGGGAGTCGGCGTGCACGACGAGGTGCCCGGGGCGCAGCGCCTCGGGCGGTGTGACGTGCCTGACGTGCGGCAGTCCCCCGACGTCGGTGGTCTTCATCCGCCAGGGCGGGCTCAGCAGGGCCGCGGCGGCGAACCGGTTCGGGCGCACGGCGTCGACCAGCCGTCCGGCGAGCACCTCGATGGCCGCGGCCGCGAGGTCGAACCCGCCGGCCACCTTGACCAGTTCCGGTACCGGGTCGTCGCCGAGTCCCGCCCGGCTGCCGGTGATCACCGGGCCGCGCGGGGTGACGGCGACGCTGGTGTGGGCCGGGCCGTACTGGTAGCCGGTGAGGTCGAGCAGCGCGGTCACCACGGCGCGCACCTCGGCGGCGGTGTCGTCGGTGAGCGGGGCCGGATGCAGCAGGCCGTACGGGGTCACCGCGGTGATGCCGGCCGTCTGGTGCATGCCGTGCACGCTGAGTGTCTCCACGGTCAGCCGCAGGTCACCGGGCGCCACCTGGGTGCCGCCGGGCGAGAGCCGGTTGTCGCGGACCAGGCGCTGTACGGCCGCGGGGTCGGACAGCACCCAGAGGGCGCGGGCGGGGTTGACGCACAACCCGGCCTCGGCGGCTTCCCGCAGCGGCGCGCGCAGCGCCGCCTCGTCGGTTGCGTCGACCCGGATGGAGCGCACTTGGACACCTGCGTGCGCGGCCTCGCGGACGAGGCGCTGGTCCGGGTTGAGCAGGAAGATCCGGCGGACGTCGTTGTCTTCTTTCATACCTCTGCTCGTGATCACGGAGTCGGCGAGGGTGGAAAGGCAGGCTACGAGCGGACGTTACCGATTCGGTCCCGGCCGGATCCCTGGGTGGTGGGTTCGCCCAAGTCGCTCACTTCTTCCGCGTCGGTGACAAGCCGGTGGACGGACATGCATCCCTCCTACGCTACCCGTTCACCGGCACTTGCCGCGGGCGGATTCCTTGCCGCGGGCGGATTCACGGCAAATGCAGATCAGCCGGTTTCCGGGTTGTCCCGTGTGGTCCACGGGACGGGCCGGACGCCGGCGGGGACCCGCTCACCGTTCGTAGAGCCCGGCCACCTCGGGCGCGAAGTCCCGCATGATCTGCTCCCGCCGCAGCTTCATCGACGGGGTCAGATGGCCCGCCGCCTCGGTGAAGTCCACCGGCAGGACGGTGAACCGGCGGATGGACTCGGGCCGGGAGACCAGCTTGTTGGCCTCGTCCATGGCCCGTTGCAGCACGGCCGTCAGCTCGGGGTCGTCCTTCAGGAGTTCGGGCGGTACCGGGTGCTTGCCGTTCATCAGGCGCCAGTGCGTGATGCCGTCCGGGTCGAGGGTGACGAGGGCGGCGACGTAGGGGCGGCCGTCGCCGACGAGCATGCACTGGGAGATCAGCGGGTGCCGGCGCAGCCAGTTCTCCAGCGGCGCGGGCGCCACGGACTTGCCGCCCGCCGTGATCAGCAGTTCCTTCTTGCGGCCGGTGATGGTCAGGTAGCCCTCGTCGTCCAGTTCCCCGAGGTCGCCGGTGGGCAGCCAGCCGTCCCGGGTCGCGGGGACGACGCCGCCGGCCGCCGGGTCCCAGTAGCCGCGCAGCACGTGGTCGCCGGCGAGCAGGATCTCGCCGTCGGCGGCGATCCGCACCCGGGTGCCGGGCAGCGGCCAGCCGACCGTGCCCAGGCGGGGCTTGAGCGGCGGGGTCACGGTGGAGGCGCCGGTGGTCTCGGTCAGGCCGTACCCCTCGAAGATCTCGATGCCGGCCCCGGCGTAGAACGCGGCGAGGCGGCGGCCGAGCGGTGAGCCGCCGCAGATGGCGTACTTGACCCGGCCGCCCATGGCGGTGCGGAGGCGGCGGTAGACGAGCGGGTCGTAGAAGGAACGGGCGGTGCGCAGCGCCCGGTTGGGCCCGCCGCCGGTGCCGGTCTGCCGGGCCTCCAGCGCCTCCCCGTACCGTTCGGCGACCGAGGCGGCCCGGTCGAAGGCGGCGGCCCGGCCGCCGGACTCGGCCTTGGCCCGCGCCGAGTTGAAGATCTTCTCCAGCATGTACGGGATGGTCAGCAGGCAGGTCGGCCGGAAGGCGGCGAGGTCGGGCAGCAGGTCCTCGGCCTTCAGGCTCGGGGCGTGGCCGAGGCGCACCCTGGCCCGGACACAGGCGATGGCCACCATCCGCCCGAAGACGTGGGACATGGGCAGGAACAGCAGCACCGACACCTCCTCGCCCGCCTTCGCCTTGAAGATCGGGAAGAGGAGTTCGATGGCGTTGTCGACCTCGGCGAAGAAGTTCCCGTGCGAGAGGGCGCAGCCCTTGGGGCGGCCGGTGGTGCCGGAGGTGTAGATGAGCGTGGCGAGGGTGTCGGGGCCCAGCATGCCGCGCCGGACGGCCACTTCGCCGTCGGGCACCTGCGTGCCCGCTTCCGCCAGCCGGTCGACGTGGCCCTTCTCCATGACCCACAGGTGTCTGAGGTCCGGTATGCGTTCGAGTTCGGGGCCGATCGCGGCGGCCTGGCCGGCGGTCTCGGTGACCAGGGCGACCGCGCCGGAGTCGTGCAGGATCCAGCGGGTCTGGAAGACGGAGGAGGTGGGGTAGACGGGGACGGTGACCAGGCCGGCCGCCCAGGCGGCGAAGTCGAGCAGGGTCCACTCGTACGTGGTGCGGGCCATGACGGCGATCCGGTCGCCGGGCGTCAGGCCCTCCGCGATCAGTCCCTTCGCCACGGCGAGCACCTGCGCGGCGAACTCCGCTGCGGTCACGTCGGTCCAGTGGCCGTCGCCCGCCCTGCGGCTGAGCACGACCGCGCCGGGGTCCGCCTCGGCGTTGTCGAAGGGCAGGTCGGCGAGCGAGCCGTGCTTCACCGGTGCCGCGAAGGGCGGTACGTACGCCTCCCGTACGGCTCCGTCCAGGCGGCGGGTCTCCGGTTCCACGAGGACCGGCCGGCCGTCGTAGTCGGTGGCCGAGACGGTGGCACCGGAGGAGCCGGGGGCGTTCGGGTACGGGGTGGACAAGGGCGGCTCCTCGGGCGTGCAGCGGTGCACTGCTTGCTGCATGACGTACGTGCCTCGGGCCCCGAGGCGTTCAGCGACGGTGGGCCATGTGAGGGGGTTACCGCCGGTTCAGGCAGGTGGATCGTACGAGGCGGCTGTGGGGGGCCTGTGCGGGTTCCGGAATGATCCGGAGCCGGACATGTGCAGCCTCAAGGGGGTGTGTGAGGGATGCTCAGGTTCGCTCCGGGATCGCCGAGGCGACCTTACCTCCGGTAACCTTACTCCAGAGTAAGGAATTCGTACCGAGTCGCGTGGGAGTCGCACATGGCCGACCGCTACCTGAGCTTCACCGGCACGGCACCCGGTCGTCTCCTCACCCGGCGCCCGCTGGGGGCCTCATGACCTCCGTGACCCTGACGTCGGCGCCCGCGCTGGCCCCGCTGCTGGCCCGCGGCGCCCTGCGCTCCCCCTTCAAGCGCCCCGCCCCGGACGCGGACTTCCCCCGCACCCGTCTGGTGCTGCCCGGGCTGCGCGTGGACCTGGCCCGGCTGGCGGCCTACGAGCGGGTGTGCGGCTTCGCGCCCGGCACGGCCGACGGCGAGGACGCGCTGCCCGTCACCTATCCGCACGTCCTGGGCTTCCCGCTGGCCATGCGCCTGATGAGCCGCCGGGACTTCCCGCTGCCGCTGCTGGGCCTGGTGCACACCTCGATCGAGATCACCCACCGCGCCGCCGTACCGGCCGGCGGCACCCACGAACTCGCCGTGCACGTCGCGGGACTGGCCCCGCACCGGCGCGGGACCGAGGCCACCGTGGTCACGGAACTACGGGCCGGCGGCGACGCCGTGTGGGAGTCCCGCAGCACCTACCTGGCCCGGCACCGCACCGCCCACGCCGGGACCGGCCCGGAGCGCCCGCATGCGCCGCTGCCGGTGGTGGCCGAGTGGCGGATCGGCGAGGACGTCGGCCGCCGCTACGGGGCCGCCTCCGGGGACCGCAACCCCATCCACCTGCACCCCTTCACCGCGCGCCTCTTCGGCTTCCCGCGCGCCATCGCGCACGGCATGTGGACCGTCGCCCGCTGCCTGGCCGCCCACGGCACCGCCGGGCCCGCCACGGTCCAGGCCGAGTTCCGCGCCCCCGTACTGCTCCCGGCGACGGTCGGCTACGCGACGAACGGCACCGACCGCTTCGAGCTCCGCGCGCCGGACGGCAGACTCCACCTGACCGGCGCTGTACGCCCACTGCCCGAAGCACCTCGCGGATGACCCCCGGCGGAACCCGCGCCGATGGAACGGCGCCCACGAACAACCACCGGCCGGCGCACACGGCGCGGGCACGGGGCCCCGAACAACCACCGGCCGAGACACACGCCGTCGCATCAGGACGCGCGGACAACCAGCGGCCGGCACGCACGGCGCGGGGACAGGGCCACGGAACAACCACCGGCCGAGACACACGCCGTCGCATCGGGCCGCGCGGACAACCAACGGCCGGCGCACACGCCCTCGCAACGGGGCCCGGGAACAACCCGGCCCCGGCGGCAGCCGCTACGCCTCGCCCGGTGGCGGGGTCCACACCTGGCCGCGCATCAGGTTGCCCAGGCCGGCCCAGGCGAAGTTCATCAGGGTCGCCGCCGCCTGCCGGGCCGTGCCGCCCGGGCTTGCGTTGGCCCAGGTCGCGAGGGACTCGGCGGCGCCCACCAGGGCCTCGGCCAGTCCGGCGACCTCACGCTCGGGCATCCCGGGGTCCCGGTGCGCGTCGCGCGCCGCGGCCGCGATGAGCTGGGTGACGAACGCGACGATGTCCTCGCGCATCGCGGCGACCTCGGCGGCGAAGACCTCCCCGTGCGTGCGGGCCTGGAGGTGCAGCACGGACCAGCCGTCGGGGTGCTCGGCGGTGTACGCGAAGAAGGCCTGAAGGCCGTCCCACAACTGGCGGTCGGCCGGGAGGTCACGGCGCACCCCGGTGCGGACGGCCTCCGTGAGGGCGGCCGCCTCGCGACGGATGCAGGCGGTGAAGAGGTCTTCCTTGGAGTTCAGGTACAGGTACACCAACGGCTTGGACACGCCCGCGAGTTCCGCGATCTCGTCCATGGAGGCGGCCGTGTAGCCGCGTTGTCCGATGATCCGTACGGCAGCGTCGAGCATCTGCTGCTCACGGACCGCCCTCGGCATCCGCTTGGTCTTCACCGCACCCATGGGACCAGCCTATGGGGCCCCGGCGGGTCAGGAAGGCTGGCTCTGCGCCCGGGAGCTGTCGTCGGCCACGTCCTCCTGGTTGCGGTTGGCCTCGAGGTTGGCCTTCATCCGGTCCACCCTGCCGACGATCCGCACGGAGGCCCGGTCCCGCTCCTTGCGCAGCACCACGAAGCTGATCGGCGCCGAGAGCACCATCGCCAGCAGCAGCACCCACAGGAAGTTGGAGTCGCCGAAGCCGCGCGGGAAGATGCCCGAGTAGACGGCCCCCCAGACGACCACGAGGCAGCCGGCGAAGATGCCGAGGCGCATGAGCGTGTAGCGGAGCATCTCAATCCAGTCTTCCGATGATGAAATGGGGCACCGTCCAGTGAAGCACGGTGTGGCCCCGATCTTGGGAGGGGGGTCCGGTCGGCGTCAGGCCAGCGGCAGCAGCATGAGAACGTCGTCCCGGTCGTCGCCGGGGGCGACCCGGATGGCGCCGGGCACCCGGCCGACCTCCTTGTAGCCGCAGGACGCGTAGAACCGTTCCAGGCCGAGACCGCCCCGGCAGGTCAGCCGGATCGCGTCGATGCCCTCGAAGGCGCGGGCCGCGTCGGCGGCGGCCGCCAGCAGCTGCCTGCCGTAGCCCCGCCCCTGGTGCCTGGGGTGCACCATCACCGTGTACAGCCACGCCCAGTGGGTCATCAGCCGGTGCGTGTTGAAGGAGAAGAAGGCCGTCGCGGCCACCTGCCCCGACTCGTCGCGCCCGACCAGCAGCCGGTGGCGCCCCTCGGCCATGGCGACCAGGTGCCGTACCAGCTCCGGCCGTATCTCGTCGCGGGTCACCGGCGGTACGAACCCCACGGCCCCGCCCGCGTTCGAGACGTCCGTCCACAGGTCGAGGACGCCGTCGCGCAGGCCGGGGGTGACTGCCGGGTCCAGGGTGAAGGTAAGGGGCATGCGGCGATCGTATCTATTACGAGAGCGTGCGTGCAGCCACTTTCAGGTCCGCCACCAGCCCCTGGTAGGCGCCCTCGCGGTCGTCCGCGCGCAGCACGGAGGACGGGTGAACCGTCGGCAGCAGCCGCTCCGGCCGCCCGTGGATCTCCCGCTCCAGCAGCGTGCCGCGCACCTCGCCGACCCGGAACGACGAGCCGAGCAGCGCCTTGCCCGCGGTGGCGCCGAGCACCACGATCAACTCGGGCTCGACGAGGGCCAGCTCGGCCGCGAGCCAGGGACCGCACGCGGCCGCCTCGCGCAGGCTCGGCGCCTTGTGGATCCGGCGTCCCCGCGGCTCGGCCCGGGTGAACTTGAAGTGCTTCACGGCGTTGGTGACGTACGCCTCGGCGGGGTCGATCCCGGCCTCCGCCAGCGCCCGGTCGAGGAGCCGTCCGGCCGGTCCGACGAACGGCCTGCCCCGCCGGTCCTCCTGGTCGCCCGGCTGTTCCCCCACGAGCATCACCCGGGCGTCCGGGGTGCCTTGCCCGAACACGGTCTGGGTGGCATCCCGGTGCAGGGGGCAGCCGCGGCAGCCGGCCGCGGCCCGGCGCAGGGCGGCGAGGCCGCCGCGCGCGGGCACGAAGGGCTCGGCGGTGTAGGCGTCTTCCGGCGCCTTCGGTTCCTCGGTGACCGCCATGCCGGACGGGTACCCGTCCGGCGGGGCGGCGTCACGTCACACGCGCATCGGCTGCGGCGACTCCCGGCGCAGCGGGTCCGGGCCGTCGTACTCGCGGATGATCTCGTACCGGGTGTTGCGCTCCACCGGGCGGAAGCCAGCGTCGCGGATCAGGTCGAGCAGGTCCTCGCGGGTCAGCTTGTTGGGGGTGCCGTAGTTGTCGGCGTCGTGCGTGATCTTGTACTCGACCACCGAGCCGTCCATGTCGTCGGCGCCGTGCTGGAGGGCGAGCTGGGCCGTCTGCACACCGTGCATGACCCAGAAGACCTTCACGTGCGGGACGTTGTCGAACAGCAGCCGGGAGACCGCGAAGGTCTTCAGGGCCTCGGCGCCGGTCGCCATCTGGGTGCGGGCCTGAAGGCGGTTGCGGATCTTGCCGTCCTTCATGTCCACGAAGTCGTGCTGGTAGCGCAGCGGGATGAAGACCTGGAAGCCGCCGGTCTCGTCCTGCAGCTCACGCAGCCGCAGCACGTGGTCGACCCGGTGGCGGGGCTCCTCGATGTGGCCGTAGAGCATGGTGGCCGGGGTCTTCAGCCCCTTCTCGTGCGCCAGCCGGTGGATGCGGGACCAGTCCTCCCAGTGGGTGCGGTGGTCCACGATGTGCTGCCGGACCTCCCAGTCGAAGATCTCGGCGCCGCCGCCGGTGAGGGACTCGAGGCCCGCGTCGATCAGCTCGTCGAGGATCTCGGAGGCGGACAGCCCGGAGATGGTCTCGAAGTGGTGGATCTCGGTGGCCGTGAACGCCTTCAGCGAGACGTCCGGCAGGGCGGCCTTCAGCTCCCGCAGCGAGCGCGGGTAGTACCGCCACGGCAGGTTCGGGTGCAGGCCGTTGACGATGTGCAGCTCGGTGAGGTTCTCCGACTCCATCGCCTTGGCGAGCTTGACGGCCTCCTCGATGCGCATCGTGTACGCGTCCTTCTCCCCCGGCTTGCGCTGGAAGGAGCAGTAGGCGCAGGAGGCCGTGCACACGTTGGTCATGTTCAGGTGCCGGTTGACGTTGAAGTGCACGACGTCACGGTTCTTGCGGGTCCGCACCTCGTGCGCGAGGCCGCCCAGCCAGGCCAGGTCGTCCGACTCGTACAGCGCGATGCCGTCCTCGCGGGTCAGCCGCTCCCCGGAGCGGACCTTCTCCTCCAGCTCGCGCTTGAGTCCGACGTCCATGCCAACACCTTTCTACGACAGCCCGACCAACGTTATCCCTAGACCTCTTCGGGCAGCTCCCCGACCCGGTTCTCCCACTTCGTGGACAGCACGATGGTGGTACGGGTGCGCGAGACGCCCTTGGTCCCGCTGAGCCGCCGGATGATCCGCTCCAGGCCGTCCACGTCGGTCGCCCGGATCTTGAGCATGTACGAGTCGTCGCCGGCGATGAACCAGCAGTCCTCGATCTCCGGCAGGTCCCGCAGCCGCTGCGCCACGTCCTCGTGGTCGGCGGCGTCGGACAGCGAGATGCCGATCAGGGCCGTCACGCCGAGGCCGAGGGACGCCGAGTCCACGGTGGCCCGGTAGCCGGTGATGACACCGGCCGCCTCCAGCCGGTTGATGCGGTCGGTGACGCTGGGCCCCGACAGTCCGACGAGGCGCCCCAGCTCCGCGTAGGAGGCCCGCCCGTTCTCCCTCAGGGCCTGGATGAGCTGCCTGTCCACCGCGTCCATGCGATCGAAGCCTTCCGCTGAAGAGTTCCGAAGAGTGATGAGAAGAGTGACGAGAGGTACTGCGCCTTGCTCGGGAGGGGGTTACCGGCCCGCCGTGCCGCCGCCCAGTTCGCCCTTCCAGCGCCGGTACAGGCCGTGTCCGACGCCCGCCGCGTCGAGCACCCGGCCGGCGACGAAGTCCACCAGGTCCTGGATGTGGGTCGCGCCCGCGTAGAAGGCGGGCGAGGCCGGGACCACGCTCGCGCCCGCGTCGTCGAGCGCGACGAGGTGCCGCAGGGTCTGCCCGTTCAGCGGGGTCTCCCGTACGGCCACGACCAGCGGGCGGCGCTCCTTCAGTGTGACGCTCGCCGCGCGCTGGAGCAGATCCTTCGACAGGCCGAGGGCGACACCGGCGACACAGGCGGTGGAGGCCGGCACGACGAGCATCCCCCGCGCCGGGTACGACCCCGAGGACGGCCCCGCTGCGAGGTCGCCCGGGTTCCAGTACCGCACCGCGCTGACGTCCACGTGGAACGTCCCGGGCTTGCCGTCGGCCCCACGGCCCAGCCATTCCCGCAGGTCGTCCTGCCAGTGCGCGTCCCGGAACGAGATCCCCGTCTCGTCCAGCAGCGTCAGCCGCGAGGCCCGGCTCACCACCAGGTCGACCGCTTCCCCCGCGTCCAGCAGTGCCCGCAGCACGGCAGCCGCATACGGCGTCCCGGAAGCTCCGGACACCCCCACGATCCAAGGCGCGCGCTGCGTTTCTCCTGCGTTCACACCTTGAGCGTACCGGCGGGTCGCCCGGCCCTCAGGCCGGGTCGCCCACCGCGGCGCCGCCGGGCGGCGGGCGGGGCCGGTCAGACGGTCAGACCGCGCACCAGGAGGTCCAGCAGCGCGCACACGAACAGGGCAATCCCGATGAAGCCGTTGACCGAGAAGAACGCCCGGTTCAGCCGGGACAGGTCGTGCGGGCGGACGATGCGGTGCTCGTAGACGAAGGCGCCCGCCACGATCACGAGGCCCAGCCAGAAGAACGCGCCGGCGTGGGTGGCCAGGCCGTACCAGACGAACAGCGCGGTGGTGACGGTGTGGCAGGCCCGGGCGCCCCAGATCGCGGCCGGGATGCCGAAGCGGGCCGGGACCGACCTGACGCCGATCTCGCGGTCGGTCTCGACGTCCTGGCAGGCGTAGATCAGGTCGAAGCCGCCGATCCAGACGCCGACGGCGAGGCCGAGGATCACCGCGTCCCAGGACCAGGACCCGGAGACGGCGAGCCAGCCGCCGACGGGGCCCATGGCCTGGGCGAGCCCGAGGATGGCCTGCGGGAAGTCGGTGAACCGTTTCCCGTAGGGGTAGACCACCATCGGGATCACCGCGACCGGCGCGAGGGCCAGGCACAGCGGGTTCAGCAGGGCCGCCGACCCGAGGAAGACCACCAGGGCGACGAGGGCACCCGTCCAGGCGTGCCGGACGGACATCGCGCCCGTCACCAGCTCCCGGTGCGCCGTGCGCGGGTTACGGGCGTCGATCTCGCGGTCGATGATCCGGTTGACCGCCATGGCGAAGGTGCGCAGGCCGACCATGCAGACCGTGACCAGCAGCAGCCGGCCCCAGTGGATGTTCTGGTCCAGCTCGTACATCGCGGTCAGCGCGGCGATGTAGGCGAAGGGGAGCGCGAAGACCGAGTGCTCGATCATCACCAGGCGCAGGAACGCCTTGGTGCGTCCCGGCCGCGGGAGTGCCGCGGAGGCGCTGCTCACAGGCCGTACTCCTTCCAGCGGCGGTCCACCAGGGCCGCCGTGTCGGGGTCGGGGAGGACCATGTCGGGCCAGCCTCCGTCCCGGGTGTAGCCCTCCTCGGGCCACTTCCTCGTGGCGTCGATCCCCGCCTTGCCGCCCCAGAACTGCTGGTAGGAGGCGTGGTCGAGGTGGTCGACGGGACCCTCGACGACCGTCAGGTCGCGGGCGTAGTCCGTGTTGCCGAGGGCCCGCCAGGCGACCTCGTGCAGGTCGTGGACGTCGCAGTCGGCGTCCACGACGACGATCAGTTTCGTCAGGGACATCATGTGTGCCCCCCAGACGGCGTGCATCACCTTCTGTGCGTGCTTCGGGTACTTCTTGTCGATCGAGACGATCGCGCAGTTGTGGAAGCCGCCGGCCTCGGGCAGGTGGTAGTCCACGATGTCCGGGACGATGATCTTCAGCAGGGGCAGGAAGAACCGCTCCGTGGCGCGGCCGAGCGGGCCGTCCTCCGTGGGCGGGCGGCCGACCACGATCGACTGGAGCAGCGGCCGCTTGCGCATCGTCACGCAGTCGATGGTCAGCGCCGGGAACGGCTCCTGCGGGGTGTAGAAGCCGGTGTGGTCGCCGAAGGGACCCTCGGGCAGCATCTCGCCCGGCTCCAGCCAGCCCTCCAGGACGACCTCGGCGTGCGCAGGGACCTGGAGCGGGACCGTCTTGCAGTCGACCATCTCGATCCGCTTGCCCGCGAGGAAGCCCGCGAAGAGGTACTCGTCGATGTCGCCGGGGAGCGGGGCGGTGGAGGCGTAGGTCACGGCGGGCGGACAGCCGAAGGCGATCGCGACCGGCAGGCGCTCGCCCCGGCGCGCCGCCACCTGGTAGTGGTTGCGGCTGTCCTTGTGGATCTGCCAGTGCATGCCGATGGTGCGCTTGTCGTGGCGCTGCAGCCGGTACAGGCCGAGGTTGCGCACGCCGCTCTCGGGGTCCTTGGTGTGGGTGAGCCCGAGGTTGAAGAAGGAGCCGCCGTCCTGGGGCCAGGTGAACAGCGCCGGGAGCCGGTCGAGGTCGACCTCGTCGCCGCGCAGGACGACCTCCTGCACGGGCGCGTTGTCGGGCTTCACCTTCTTCGGCGGCACGTGCGCCATCGCGCCGAGCTTGCCGAAGGCCTCGCGCACGCCCACGAAGCCGTGCGGCAGTTCGGGCCGCAGCAGCCCGCCGATCTTCTCGGAGATCTCGCCGTACGACTTCAGGCCCAGCGCCTTCAGCAGCCGCCGGTCGGTTCCGAAGACGTTCATCGCGAGGGGCATCGCCGAGCCCTTCACGTTCTCGAAGAGCAGCGCCGGTCCCTGGGACTTCTGCACCCGGTCGACGATCTCACCGACCTCCAGGTACGGGTCGACCTCGGCCTTGATGCGCTTGAGGTCACCCTCGCGCTCCAGCGCCCGCAGCAGGGAGCGAAGATCGTCGTAAGCCATGTGTCCCAGTATCGGCCACGGGCTAACCTGGCCCGGTCACCGGGGCCGTCCCACCACTCGGGGAGATCGCACGACATGCTCAGGTATCTGCCGTTCCTGCTGGTCCTGGCGCTGTGGATCTACGCCTTCGTGGACTGCCTGAACACCCCCGAGGAGGAGGTGCGCCACCTGCCGAAGGTGGTGTGGGTGATCATCGTGCTCCTCTTCGGCGAGGTGCTGGTGGGCCCGGTCGCCTGGCTGCTCACCGGCAAGGTGCGGCGCTCCCCCGCGAACGGCGCCGCCGCGCCCGCCGGGTGGCAGCGCGGCGGTGCCCGCTGGGTGGCCCCCGACGACAACCCCGAGTTCCTGCGGTCCCTCGACGCGGACGACCAGGACGACCGCGGGAAGGGCTGACGCCTGGAACTCCGGCTGCGACGCCACGGAGGAGCGCCGGAGCGGGTCCACGACCTGGGGGTGCGTCCTGCCGATGGGTGCCTCGGCCCCGCTGATCAGAGCTGGTGAGAGCCCGTCAGTGCGTTGCCACGGGGCCCGGCCGGGGAACAGTGGACGCATGGATCAGGAACAGGCACGCGCCTGGCTCGCCACCGCCGTCGCCGAGGCACGCGCCGGGCTCGCCGAGGGCGGCATCCCCGTCGGCGCCGCCCTCTACGGCCCCGACGGCAGCCTGCTGGGGCGCGGCCACAACCGCCGTGTGCAGGACGACGACCCGTCCGCGCACGCGGAGACGGCGGCCTTCCGGGCGGCGGGACGGCAGCGCACGTACCGCGGCACGACCATGGTGACCACGCTGTCGCCCTGCTGGTACTGCAGCGGCCTGGTCCGCCAGTTCGGCATCTCGCGGGTGGTGGTGGGCGAGGCCGCCACCTTCCACGGCGGCCACGAGTGGCTGGCCGGGCTCGGGGTGGAGATCGTGCTCCTGGACGACCCCGGCTGCGTGGCGCTGATGCGCGACTTCGTCGCGGACCACCCCGCGCTGTGGCACGAGGACATCGGAGCCGGGCCCGAGGACCCCGGCCGCCGGCCCGCGCCCCGGCCGTCCGGCTGACGTCCCACGCCCCGGCGGGCCGACGTCCCACGCCCCGGCCGGCTGAC
The DNA here is from genome assembly GCF_036815105.1 of Streptomyces sp. IBSBF 3136. Taxonomy (NCBI): domain Bacteria; kingdom Bacillati; phylum Actinomycetota; class Actinomycetes; order Kitasatosporales; family Streptomycetaceae; genus Streptomyces; species Streptomyces sp. IBSBF 3136. Next base: position 52,129 of record NZ_JAJSZC010000047.1, on the reverse strand, counting down.
GTCCCCGCGCCGCACCGTCCGTTATTCACTTCCGCGTTCGGCCCGCCACCCGTTCCGTTGAAATGCCCCGGGCGGGCATGTCCCGGCCGCGTCCGACGGCTTTCCCTTGAAGGGGGCCCACATTCAGGGGCCCCCTCTGCGATCGGAGACGCGTGCGAATCACTGACATCCAGCGCTGCGAGGTCCGGCCGGGGCGGCTCGTCGAGTGGACGCTGAGCCCGGGGACCGTCGCCACGGCGGCGGGACTGCCGGAGGACTCCCGGCCGCCGGCCTACATCCAGGAGTCGCACATCAGGACGGCCAGGACCGTTCGGGACGGGGGCCTGTTCGTGCCGACCTGGCTGGGCACGGTCTTCGACCTCGCCGGCCCGGTCGACCTCGACGTGCTCCAGGAGGCCCTGCGGGCCTGGACGGTACGGCACGAGACGCTGCGCAGCGGCTTCCGCTGGACGGGCGGGTCGGGCGAGGAGCTGCGCAGGTTCACGCTGGACGCCGGTGACGTGTCCCTGCACCGGGAGAGCGTCGGCGACTTCACCGACCCGGGCGCCCTGGTCCGGCATCTGGAGAACCGGTTCGACACCGTCGCGGACGCCCTGCGCTGGCCGAACCTCATCTACGCCGCGGTCGTCCGGGACGACTCGGCCAGCGTGTACATGGCGTTCGACCACAGCAACGTGGACGCCTACTCCCTGCACGACATCGCCGCCGAGATCAGCGAGCTGTACACGGCCGGTCTGGAGGGCCGCGGGCCGGTGGTGCGGACGCCGGCCGCCAGTTACGTCGACTTCTGCGAGCTGGAGCGGGCGGACGCGGACCGCATCGACGACAGCCACGAGACCGTCGCCCGCTGGCGGGAGTTCATCCGGCGGTGCGACGGGACCCTGCCGGGCTTCCCGGTCGACCTCGGCCTTGAGCCCGGTGGCCCGCTGCCCCCGCAGCGGATGATCTGCGAGCCGCTCACGGACGCCGGCACGGCCGCCGCGTTCGAGGCGTACTGCCGGCCCTACGGCGGCAGCCTGGTCGGGCTGCTGGCGGCCACCGCCCTGATCGTCCAGGAGCTGGGGGGTCAGTCGGTGTACCGGACGGTGGTGCCGTTCCACACCCGGGTGAAGTCCCGGTGGTCCGACTCGGTGGGCTGGTACGTGGGCGGTGCCCCGATCGAGGTCCCCGTCGCCGGCAGCCCCGACCTGCGGGAGGTCCTGCAAACCGTGCGCGCCGCACTGCAGGCGGCCCGGCCGCTGGCCCGGATGCCGCTCGCCCGGGTGCTGAGCCTGCTCGGCACGGACTTCCGGCCGACCTCGCCCGACCTGTACTCCATCGTCTCCTACGTGGACGCCCGGGGGATTCCCGGCGCCGACCGGTGGGCCGAGCAGCGGGCCTACGGGCTGCTGCGGGTGTCGTACGGCGACCAGGTGTGCGTGTGGGTCAGCCGGCTGCACGACGGGCTGTGGCTGGCGAGCCGGTACCCGGACACCGACGTGGCGGCCAAGAACATGCGGCTGTACGTGGAACGGCTGAGGGATCTGGTCGCGGCGACGGTTTCGTGACCCAACGGTCGCCACTGACCCTGGTACGAAGCAACTTCCCCTTCCTACACTGATGTTGAGGGGGGAATGCGGTGCACAGACGGTTGCACGGGCGCGGAGCGCTGTTCGACGTCGATCCGGCCGGTCTCGCTCCCCGGCTCGTGGGCCTGCGCCCCCACCAGCACCGGAGCCATCCGTTCGAGCACCCGGGCGAACTGCCCTTCGTGGTGCTCACCGGGGCCCGGGGGCTGGGCAAGAGCGCGGTGCTCGGCGAGTTACGGGACGCCTACCGGGGCCACACCCCGGTCGCACTGGTCGACTGCGCGGAGGAACAGTTCGCGGGGCCGCCCGCGGACCGGCCCGCCGAGTCGTGGTCACCGGTGGCGCAGGCGCTGCTGGTGATCGCCGAACAGCTCGCGGAGCCGGTGACGGGAGCGGGGCGGATCACCTTCCCGCGGCTGATGTCGGGCCTGGTGGCGGTGGCCGCGAGCGGCTGGGGCGACGCCGACTCGGAGCGGATCCGCCACGAGGTCGAGCGGATCCTGCTGCTGAACGAGAGCGGCTCGTGGATCAGCGGTCTCGCCGGGCGCTGGGCGGGGAAGGTGGCGGCGAAGGTGGTGGCGGCGGCCACCGGCACCGGGCCGCTGCTGTCGGGCGCGATCGAGGCGACCCTGGAGTCGGTCGCGGAGGGCTTCACCAGCAGACGGCACCAGAAGGCGTCGGTGTGGTACCGGACCTACCCGAACGCGGGCGGGCACGCCCAGCGCGGGCTCATCCTGCTGTCGGGCCACTTCCGGGCGGGCGGCACCTCACGGGAGCACGCCGAGCGGTACCTGGTGCGGGCGCTGCTGGCCGACCTGACCGAGGCGTACGCGGGGGTGCTGCCGCGCATGCAGCGGCTCGGCCGGCCGCTGGTGCTGATCGACGGCGCGCAGACCGCGCCGGGCCCCGGGCTCGTGGAGGCCGTGCTCCGCGACCGCGCCGAGGGCATCGAGGACCACGTCGTGTTCTTCGCCGCGCGGCGCGGCGAGGGCCGCGACGAGCTGCGCAGCGCCGTCCGCCGGGAGCTGTCCGAGGTGGCCAGGCGCAGCGGCTGGGCGCCGGAGGCGGCGCCGTCCTCGCGGGCGCTGCTGCTGGCGCTGCCGCCGCTGAGCCCGGACGACACCCTGCACATCGTCGGCGCGGTCTGCGACGGTACCCCGGTGCCGCCCCAGCTCCCGCCCGCCACACACCGGCTGACCGGCGGCAATCCGCTGGGCATCGCGCTGCTCGCCGAGTCCGCCGCGCAGAACCTGCCCGGAGCGTCCTCACTGGGCGAGCTGCTCACGGCGGACGTGCGGACCGCCGAGGACCGGCCCGCCGCGCCCGCCTACCGGGAGCTGCTGGACCGGCTGGTGCCCGCCGAGCACCTGGACGAGCTGACCGTGCTGGCCGCCGCCCACGACCACGACTCGGCCTGCGCGCTGGCCGCGGCCCTGCTCCCGGACACCTTCGGCCCCGCGGACGTACGGGCGCTGCGGACGCGGCTGGCCGATGAGGGGCTGGCGACCGTACCGGGCCAGTTCGTCGGCGACCCCTTCGTCCGTACCCTGCTGCTGCTGCGGCTGCACCTGCGGGACGCCGACCACGCGTCGTGGCGCACGGCGCACGAGACGCTGATCGCGCACTACCCGGAGGCCGGGCAGGCCCGTTACCGGCTGCACCACGAACTCGCCCTGGGCGACGCGGAGTCCGCGGTCGCGCGGTTGCGGGACACCTTCCACACGCTGGACACCCGCACCTGGCTGGACACCCTGCGCTTCGTCGCGTCCGCGCCGTACTTCCACGCGCACGACGCCGAAGGCCGGGACTTCACCGGCCGCGGCGACCGGCGGGCCGCGGTCGCGCTCGGCCGCTCGGACGCCGGGCAGGAGCCGCCCGAGGACGCCGACGCGGTACTGCACCTGCGGGTGCGGCGGCTGCTGCACGCGGTCTGGCAGCTCGGCGATCCGCTGGTGCTGCCCGACCCGAAGGTGTGCGACCGGCTCCGCTTCGAGCTGGAGCAGCTGTCCAACCTGCGGCCCGCGGGCAACGCGCTGCTGTGGCGGGCGTCCCGCGACTGGCCGGCGGCGGCGCTCGCGGGACGCCCGATGCACGGCCCCGGCGGCAACGGCGACGGTGACGACGGCGACGACGACGGCCCGGACGACCGCAGCGGGGAGGCGTGATGGCGCGCAGGGGCGTGGGCACATGGGTGCGCGAGAGCGTGTGGGAGATCCCGCTGCGCCGCGCTCTGGCCCTGCTGGTCGCGGTGGCCCTGGTGACCGGGGTGGTGTTCGCGGTCCGTGCGCTCGGGCACGTGGACCGCTCGTGCGCGCCCGGGGTGGAGCGGCCCGAGGGCAGCGACGAGTGCGTGGGCGTGGCGACGGGCGCCTACGACTTCGGGCACGCCCAGCTGCGGCCCGCGGTCCGGGCCATCGCCCGGGAGAACGGCCGGCTGAAGCCGGGAAGTTACGTCACGGTGGCCCTGATGCTGCCCTACAGCTCCGCCTCCCGGACGAGTCTGAACGACATCCAGCACCAGTTGCAGGGCGCGTACCTGGCCCAGTACCGGGCCAACCACGACTCCAACGGGGAGGCGCCCGCGATCCGGCTGGTGCTGGCCAACCCGGGGGCGACCGGGGGCCAGTGGCGCCGGACGGTGGGGCAGCTGACGCGCATGACCAGGGGCGCGGACCGGCTGCGGGCGGTGGCGGGCATAGGCCAGAGCACGGACAACAACAAGAGGGCGGTCCGGGAGCTGACCCGGCGCGGGATCCCGGTGGTCGGCTCCTCCATCACCGCCGACGACCTGGCCGACGGGCAGCACGGCGCGGACCCCTTCCCGGGGCTGGCCCGGGTGTCGCCGACCAACACCGACGAGGCGCGGGCGCTGGCGTCCTTCGCCAAGGTGAGCGCGGGCAAGGCGCTGCTGGTCTACGACAAGCCCGGTGACCCGTACACGCGGACGCTGCAGGAGTCGTTCGCGGCGCTGATCAAGGGTTCGCCGTACGAGCCGCAGCCGTTCACACCGCCCGCCGACCGCAGTCAGGAGGGCACGACCGCGAACACCTTCCGGCAGATCACGCACCTGGTGTGCGACACCTCGCGGGAGACCGACACGATCCTGTTCGCGGGCCGGCACACGCAGCTCAGGCAGTTCATCAACGCTCTGGGCGGGCGCGGCTGCCAGGACCGGAGGTTCACCGTGCTGACCGGGGACGAGGCCTCGTACCTGACCCATGAGCGGGATCTGGACCGCGGCGCGCTGGGCCGGCGCCTCGCCGTGCGCTACACCTCGCTCGCCCACCCGGACGCCTGGACCACGGACCCGGCGCGGACGGGGGGCTCGGCGGCCGACTTCGGGGTGCTGCGCGGGCTGCTGGGGCGGGCCGGGCGGGAGCCGGTCGGGCCGATCGGTCCGGCCGCGCTGGACGACGGCCAGCTGATCATCGGGTACGACGCGCTCCAGCTCGCGGTGCACGGCATCCGGGAGGCGGTGCCGGACGGCCGGGACTTCCCGGCCCTAGCGGACGTCGGACTGCAGTGGCCGCAGGTCAAGGGCTCCCTGCGGGTGGACGGGGCGAGCGGCTGGATCTGTCTGGACGCGCACGGCAACCCGTACGACAAGGCCGTGCCGATCGTGGAGCTGACCCCGCGGGGCGGTTCGCGGTTCGTGCGGATCGCCTGGCCGGAGGGGAAGCCGCCGGCGAAGGAGTGCCTGCCGCCGTCCTAGGGGAGCCTCAGGTGAGCTGCCCGGGCAGCGGCTCGGCCGGCTCGTCCCCCGGACCGGCACCCGGGCCCTCGCCGCGGGCCGGCCGCCCGGACTCCGGCCCGGCGAACTTTTCGATCAAATGTTCGAATCGCGCGCGCCAGCCGGACTCGGACTCCCCCTCGCCCTGGAACTCGTGGGTGAAGCGCAGCACGCCCGCCCCCTCGCCGTCCCGTTCCAGGTGGAACCGGATCCGGCCGCCGCCCTCCACGGTGTACTCGGCGACGCGGTCCACGTCCCAGGCCGTGACCCGGCCGGTCCCCAGGTCGCGCAGGGCGACCAGACCGTCGAGGCGGGGCTCCAGGACGTCGACGGCGGTGCACCATCCCCCGAGCCCCTCGGGGGTGGCCACCGCCGCCCAGATGTCTTCCGCGCGTACCGGGATCCGCACCACGAAGTGGAGTATGTGCGTGTTCCCGTGCGTCTGGCTGATGCCCTGTTCGATGGAACCGCTCATGACACCAGTGTCACCGACCGGTCGGTCAGACGCCCGCGTAGGAGTGCTTGCCGGTCACGAAGATGTTGACGCCGTAGTAGTTGAACAGCCAGCAGCCGAAGGCGATCATCGCCAGGTAGGCGGCCTTGCGGCCCTTCCAGCCGGCCGTGGCCCGGGCGTGCAGGTAGCAGGCGTAGGCGACCCAGGTGATGAAGGACCAGGTCTCCTTCGGGTCCCAGTTCCAGTAGCGGCCCCAGGCGTCGCCCGCCCAGATCGCGCCCGCGATGATCGTGAACGTCCACAGCGGGAAGACGGCCGCGTTGACGCGGTAGGCGAACTTGTCCAGGGAGGCGGAGGCGGGCAGCCGCTCCAGCACGGAGCTGGCGAACGCACCCGGCTTGCCGCCGGTCTGGAGCTTGTTCTCGTACGAGTCCTTGAACAGGTAGAGGATCGTGGCGACCGCGCCGACGTAGAACACCGCGCCGCAGAAGATCGCGGTGGAGACGTGGATGTACAGCCAGTACGAGTGCAGGGCGGGGACCAGCTGGTCGCTGGCGGTGTACAGCACGGTGACCGCGAGACCGAGGTCGAGCAGAACCGTGGTGATCAGGAACAGCCCGAGCCAGCGCACGTTCTTGCGCAGCGCCAGCAGCCCGAGGTACACGCCGACGGCGACCGTGGAGAAGGTGATGTTGAACTCGTACATGTTGCCCCACGGCGCCCGCTGCACGGAGGCCGCGCGGGCGACGACCCCGCACAGCTCCACCACGAACGCCAGCGCCGTGAGGGAGACGGCGATCCGGCCGTAGAGGTCGCCCTGCTCGTCCCCGCCGTGCGCGCCGGGCCCGTCCGGCACGTCCCGGGCGCCGGACGCCGAGCGCACGACGACCTGGGGCCGCTCCAGCACGGCGGTGCCGCCGGCCCCCCGCACGGTGACGGCGGGAGCGCCGGCCTGCCGGACGTCCGCCGTCAGCGCGGCGGCCGTACGGGCGACCTTGCTGCGGCTGCCGAAGAGCCATTCGGCGATGTACGCGAAGAAGGCCAGGGTGTAGACGGCCATCGACGAGTAGATCAGCGTGTTGCTGATGCTCGCCAGGTGTTCGTTGGTCGCGGCGGCGAGAGTCACTTCTCAGCCCCTTCGGCAGGTACGACGGTGGATTCGTGGACGTCGTCGGGGTCGGGTGCCCCCGGCGCCTGGTCGTAGAGGATTCCGGCGATCTCGCCCAGCTCCTCGGGCACCTTGGCGGACTCGCTGCGGCCGAGGCCGCCCATCTCCACCACGGTGACGCCGTCGGCGCCGGGCACCGCCCGCACCCAGACGCGGCGGCGCTGGATGAACAGGGACGCGGCCAGGCCGAAGATCGCCGTGAGGGCGCCGCCCAGCGCCCAGCCGCTGCCCGGCTCCTGGACGATCTCGAAGCCGGCCCATTCCTTGACGTCCTTGTCGAACGTGAGGGACCCGGCGCCGTTCGGCAGCTGCAGGGTGTCGCCCGGCTTGAGCAGCTTCTTCAGCAGCTGGCCCTTGGCGTCCTTGAACGCCTTCATGTGCTGGGTGTCGAGCTGGTACACGTTCTGCGACTGGCCCGCGTCGACGCCCAGGTCGCCGTGGTAGGCGTTCACCGCGAGCAGCGGGTTCACCAGCGACGGGAACTGGGAGAGCATGGTGCCGCTCTTGGGGTCGAAGGTCGGCACGAAGAAGGCCTGGAACCCGAGCTGGTCCTTCCGGCCCCGGGCGTCGCGGTAGCCGTCCATCACCTTGATCACACCGTTGGACGTGACGTTGCCGTCGAGCGGCAGCAGCGGCACGGCGTCGTGGTAGACGACCGTGCCCTTGCCGTCGCGGACGGTGATGACGGGCGCGTAGCCGTGGCTCACCAGGTAGACCTTCGAGTCGCCGATCTCCAGCGGCTTGTTGACCTGGATGGTGGCCGGCTTGCCCTTGCCGTACGCGCCCTCGCTGTACTTGATCTTCGCCTCGAAGGTGCGCGGGGTGCCCCGGCTGGGCCCGCTCACCTCGTAGGTGGCCCGGAAGTCCTTGAGGTCGAAGCTGAACGGCACCAGGTCGTCGTTGCGGAACAGGCTGCCGGACTTGAAGTCGTCGTACAGCGGCAGCGCGTTGGAGAAGCCGTCGCCCTCCACCATCAGCTTGGTGCCGTCCGACTTGTACAGCTGGCCGGAGGCGAAGGCGACCAGCAGCACGATCAGCGCGATGTGGAAGGCCAGGTTGCCCAGCTCCCGCACGTAGCCCTTCTCGGCGGCGACCGCGTCACCGGCGACATGGGCCCGGAACCGGCGCCTGCGCAGCAGCGCGAGCGCGGCCTCGCGCACCTGCTCCGGTTCGGCGGTGGTGCGCCAGGTGGTGTAGGCGGGCAGCCGGGTCAGCCGCTTGGGGGCGCCCGGCGGGCGGCCGCGGAGCTGGCCGACGAACTGCCAGGTGCGCGGGACGATGCAGCCGATCAGCGAGACGAACAGCAGGATGTAGATCGCGGAGAACCACACCGAGCTGTAGACGTGGAACAGGCCGAGCTTGTCGTAGACCGGCGCCAGTGTGCTGTGCGCCTTGCGGAACTCGTCGACCTTGTTCAGGTCGGCGCCGGTCTGCGGGATGAGCGAGCCGGGGATCGCGCCGAGGGAGAGCAGCAGGAGCAGCAGCAGCGCGACGCGCATGGAGGTCAGCTGCCGCCAGAACCAGCGGACCCAGCCGATCACGCCGAGGCCCGGCGCGACGGTGGTCTCCTCCCGCGGGGCGGTGGACAGCTGGGAGCCGGCCGCCCCCAGGTCCTCGTCCCGGCCCTCGGCCCCGCCGGGGGAGTTGCCCGTTTCGGTCTTGCTCATCGAGTCAGATCCCCACATCGAAGCCGTTGGACCAGGTCTGCATCTCCTGCACCAGGCTGTCCCAGGCCCCGGTCAGCAGCAGCACACCGGTCACGATCATCATGGTGCCGCCGATGCGCATCACCCACACATAGTGGCGCTTGACCCAGCCGAAGGCGCCGAGGGCCTTGCGGAAGGCCACGGCCGCCAGCACGAACGGCACGCCGAGACCGACACAGTAGGCGACCATCAGCAGGGAGCCGCGCCCGGCGCTCGACTCGTTCATGGCGAGGAAGTTGACCGCCCCGAGGGTCGGGCCGATGCAGGGCGTCCAGCCGATGCCGAACAGGGCGCCGAGCAGGGGCGCGCCCACCAGGCCGGTCGCCGGCCTCCGGTGGAAGCGGAACTCGCGCTGGGTGAGCCAGGGCATCAGACCCATGAAGAAGGCGCCCATGACGATCATGAGCACGCCGAGCACCTTGGACAGGGTGTCCTTGTACTCCTGGAGGGTCGAGCCGAAGAAGCCGAACAGGGCGCCGCCGGAGATGAACACCGCCGAGAAGCCGAGCACGAACAGGGCGGCCCCGGTGACCATGCGCCCCCGCCTGCTCTCCCCCAGGTCGGTGCCGGCGACCCCGGTGACGTAGGAGAGGTAGCCGGGGACCAGGGGCAGCACGCAGGGCGAGAAGAACGAGACCAGGCCGCCGAGCAGGGCGATCGGCAGCGCGATCGGCAGCGCGCCGCTCTTCACGGTCTGGTTCTCCGCCGCCAGCGTCAGGAGTGCGCTCACGTCACTTCTCCGCGAGGACCGGCTTGAGCATCTTCAGCAGGGCCGTGTCGTCGAGCGCCTCCAGCGCCCGCGCGGCGACCTTCCCGTCCTTGTCGAGGATGAGCGTGGAGGGGATCAACTGCGGGTTGAGCGTGCCCTTGTCGAAGCGGAGCATGAGCTTGCCCGTCGGGTCGTACAGGCTCGGGTAGCCGATCCCGTGCTCCTTCTCGAAGGCGACCGCGGGGGTGGTGCTGGTGTCCCGGGTGTTGATGCCGACGAACTGCACGCCCTTGCCCTCGTACGCCTTGGAGACCTTGGCGAAGTACTGGGCTTCCTCCCGGCAGGGCCCGCACCACGAGCCCCAGACGTTGATGACGACGACCTTGCCCTTGTAGTCGGCGACGTCCAGGGTCCTGCCGTCGATGGTCTTCCCGGACAGGTCCGGGGCCGCGGCCCGCTTGCCCCGCGGGGCGGTGTCGATGCCGTTGTGGCCGGTGACGAAGTTGGTGTTGCCACCGCCGCCGGAGGTGCCGCCGCTGCCGCACGCGGACAGGGACAGGGCCGCGACGGCGGCCATGGCGCTGAGCAGGACGGCGCGGCTACGGGTACTCATGTGAAAAGTTTCGCATGCCTGTTCCGGGGATCTCGCGCACCCCCCTGCCGGGTGGAAAACCGCATTTCAGGCGGTTTTTACGCCGGGCATTTCACACATTTCTCACGCAGCGTCGGAGGAGGCGGACTTGGCGTCCCGCAGGAAGTCGCGCCAGCCGCCGGCCGGCCGCTGCCCGACCTCCAGCGTGCGGAGCCGGGCGAGCACCTCGGGCTTCTGGACGTCCATCCAGTCCACGAACTGCCGGAAGGAGACGAGGCGCACGTCCGCGCCCTTCTCCTTCTCCCGCGCGATGTGCTTGAAGGCCTCCTCGACGGAGTCCATGTAGATGCCGCCGTTCCACTGCTCGAAGTGGTTGCCGACGAAGAACGGTGCCCGATTTGTCTCGTATGCCCGCTGGAATCCCTGGATGTACGCCTGCGCGGACTGCTTGCGCCAGCCCGGGTAGTTGTAGGCGGGCGCCTTGGTCGAGTTGACCGACTGGTTGGCGAGCATGTTGTAGTCCATGGACAGGACCTCGAAGCTGCGTCCAGGGAAAGGTATCTGCTGCAACGGCAGGTCCCAGATCCCCATCCGCTTCACCGGCCACGTCTGCCGGCCGCCCGGCGAGGAGGCGTCGTAGCGCCAGCCCAGCTCGCGGGCGGTGGGCAGCAGGTTGCCCTGGCCGAGCAGACAGGGGGTGCGGCCGCCCACCAGCTCCTTGTCGTAGTCGAACGGCAGCGAGGGCAGCTCGGTCCATCCGGTGTTGGTGCGCCACTCCTTCACGAACGCCTTGGCCTGGTCTATCTCGCTGCGCCACTGCTTGGGCGTCCAGCGGCCGACGGTGCCGTAACCGGAGCAGAAGTGGCCGTTGAAGTGGGTGCCTATCTCGTGCCCTTCGAGCCAGGCGCGGCGGACGTTGGTGAGCGTCGCCTTGACGTGCTCGTCGGTGAGGTAGCCGATGTCGGAGGCGCCGCGGGGGTTGTTCGGCGGCTCGTACAGGCGCTTCTTCGACTCGGGCAGCAGGTACAGGCCCGAGAGGAAGAAGGTCATGCTCGCGCCGTGCTCCTTGGCGAGGTCCAGGAAGCGCGGGAAGAGTCCGTTGCCGACCTCGCCGGCCCCGTCCCAGGAGAAGATCACGAACTGCGGCGGGGTCTGCCCCGGCTCCAGCGGCTCGGGCCGGGCGGGCTGGTGCGGCTGCCGCCCGGTGAACGAGGTGGAACCGTCGCCGATCGGCCGGGCGGCGGGACGCGTGGCGCCGCCGCCGTTGTGGCCGGGCCGCCCCTTGCCGGAACCGCCCGGGTGCCCGCCACCGTCCGAGGCCTTGAGACTCCCGCAGCCCGCGAGGCCGGCGGCGGCCGCCGCGCCCGTCCCGAGGCCGAGTGCTCCCCGTCGGGAGAGGTGCCGGGAGTTGGTGCGCATGAAGGTCCCCGATTCGTCGCGCCTGCTGGTCGTCACTCATTCAGAGGGCGCGACGATCGGGAAGGTTCCTTCGATTCTTATGTTTTTCGTAACGGACCTGACAAAAATGTCCTAAGGCAGGGCGAACGGACCGTCAGGTGAAGGCCGTCAGGCGCGGCCGTCAGGCTCCGAAGGCCTTGCCCTTGCCCTGCATCGGCTTGGCACCGGCGCGCAGATGGGGCGGGACGAGGTCGATGGCGGGCTCGCTGTAGCCCACGGACACGATCCGGTCCCCGAGGTACGTGAAGGACGTCAGCGAGGCGAGCGTGCACTGCCGCTTGCGCGGGTCGTGCCACAGCCGCCGCTTCTCGACGTACGACCGCACGATCCAGATCGGCAGCTGATGGCTGACCAGCACCGCCTCGTGCCCGCGCGCCTGGTCCTTGGCCGCGTGCAGCGCGCCCATCATCCGCACGACCTGCTCGACGTACGGCTCGCCCCAGGACGGCCGGAACGGGTTGACGAGGTGCTTCCAGTTGTCGGGGTTGCGCAGGGCGCCGTCCCCGACCCCGAAGGTCTTGCCCTGGAAGATGTTGTCGGCCTCGATGAGCCGCGCGTCGGTGGCGAGGTCCAGACCGTGCGCCTTGGCGATCGGGGTGGCGGTCTCCTGCGCGCGCTCCAGCGGCGAGGCGGCCACGTACGTCACGTCCCGGGCGGCCAGGTGCTCGGCGACCCGGTCGGCCATCTGCCGGCCCAGCTCGGAGAGGTGGTAGCCGGGCAGCCGCCCGTACAGGATCCCGTCCGGGTTGGCGACCTCACCGTGCCGCATGAGGTGGACGACGGTGACGTCCTTGCTTCCGGGGGTGTCGAGGTTGCTCATGCTGCGGTGGCCTCCGCGGCCGCTCGGGCCGCCGCCGGGAGGGCGTCGGCGATCTTCTGGATGGCCCGCTCGTCGTGGGCCGTGGACACGAACCAGGACTCGAAGGACGACGGCGGCAGGTAGACGCCGTTCGACAGCAGCGAGTGGAAGAAGGCGGTGAAGCGGAACGACTCCTGGCGCTTGGCGGCCTCGTAGTCGCGCACCTGCCGGTCGGTGAAGAACACCGAGAACATGTTGGAGGCGGTCTGCAGCCGGTGCGCGACGCCCTCCTTGCTCAGCGCCTCGGTGACCAGCGACCGGATCTGCTCGGAGACGGCGTCGACGGTCTCGTAGGCCGCGTCGTCAAGCAGCCGGAGCTGGGCGAGCCCGGCGGCGGTGGCGACCGGGTTTCCCGAGAGCGTGCCGGCCTGGTAGACGGGCCCGGCGGGGGCGAGGTGGGCCATCACGTCGGCCCGCCCGCCGAACGCGGCCGCGGGGAAGCCGCCGCCCATGACCTTGCCGAAGGTCATCAGGTCGGGCTTGACCCCGTCGACGCCGTACCACCCGGCGCGGCTGGTCCGGAACCCGGTCATGACCTCGTCGGAGATGAAAAGGGCGCCGTTCTTGGCGCAGGCGTCCTTCAGCCCCTGGTTGAACCCGGGGCCGGGCGGGACCACGCCCATGTTGCCCGGCGAGGCCTCGGTGATGACACAGGCGATCTCGCCCGGGTGCCGGTGGAAGGCCTCCTGCACCGCTTCGAGGTCGTTGTACGGCAGCACGATCGTGTCGCCCGCCTGGGCGCCCGTGACGCCGGGCGTGTCGGGCAGCGCGAAGGTAGCGACCCCGCTGCCCGCCGCCGCGAGCAGGGAGTCCACGTGGCCGTGGTAGCAGCCGGCGAACTTGATCACCTTCGAGCGGCGGGTGAAGCCGCGGGCGAGCCGGATGGCCGACATGGTCGCCTCGGTGCCGCTGCTGACCAGCCGCACCTGCTCCACGGGAGCCACCCGGGCGACGATCTCCTCGGCGAGCGCGACCTCGCCCTCACCGGGGGTGCCGAAGGACGTGCCGCGGACGACGGCCTCCTGGACGGCGGCGATGACCTCGGGGTGGGAGTGCCCGAGGATCATCGGACCCCAGGAGCAGACCAGGTCGACGTACTCCCGGCCGTCGGCGTCGGTCAGGTACGGTCCCTTGCCCGAGACCATGAACCGGGGCGTGCCGCCGACGGCGCGGAAGGCGCGCACCGGCGAGTTCACGCCGCCCGGCGTGACGACGGACGCACGGTCGAAGAGCGCCTGCGAGACGGGCGCGTCGTAGGGATAGGGCAGTTCGCTCATGGCACTCATGACGTGCGAGTTCTCCGACTTCTCGGACTCCGGATGCGTGGTGACATCCTCAGGGTAGGCCGCGGCTCGCCCGGCCTGCCGCCGACCTCAAGATCACGGCCGCGCCATCTGCGAGACTGAGGACTGATACACACAGCTCATGCGGCACGTAGTGATGAGGGACCGGGAGGAACCCGCGGACCGGATGTTTCGCCGTACGTTTCGGCGGGCGGCCGTGGGGGAGGTCACTGACACGATGATCGGGTTGCGCGGCGGGGGCCACGCGTCCTAGAAAAGCAGTCGGGTGGAGATATGCATCGCGGTGGCGGACTGGGCGAGGGGACTGACGACCTGGGTCCTCGACGTGCCCGGCGGGGAAGGCACCGGCGCGAGGCGGAGGAATCGACCGAGGCACGGCAGACTGACGCTCGTCGGGCACAGGGTGTACCGAGTGAGCCCGGACGGTACGACCGGCAGGTCGACCGGCAGAGCAGGAATGGTGGTCGGGTGGGGGTGACGTACAAATACTTCGGCGCGCCGGACGGCGCGACCGCGGCCCGCGTCCCCATCTCGATGCGTCCCGAAGAGCTCGGCGGCGACGAGCTGGGCATGAACGGCATGTTCACCAAGATCAAGCCGGAGACGATGGCCGCGATGGTGCTGACCGGCATCCAGGGCGTGCCGCTGCACAAGGTGCCGCCGCTGGAGCTGGTCGTCCTGCACCCCGACTACGCGGTCGTCAAGCTGCCCACCACGGTCGTCGACCCGCTCCGCGGCATCGGCGAGGAGGCGGTCGGCGCGGCGGCCTTCATCTGGTCGACGGTCCCCGACCGGGGCGGCCCGCGCGACGCCTTCAACGTCTACCAGCTGCTCCACGAGTGGCAGGACTTCAGCCACCGCCTGCACGAGGCGGGGCATCAGCCGTACTGCCTGGTGTGGCCCTGAGCCGGGGCCCCCGTCCAGCACACGGAAGGCAGCGACCCGGAGTGGGGCGCTGCCTTCCGTCGTGCGGCGGGTGCCCGGCCGTCGGGTGGGGTCAGTGGCCGGTGACGGCGAGTTCGTAGTCGCCGATCAGGTCGCCCAGCAGGGTTCCCGCGGTCAGGTCGCCGGAGACGTGGCCCGCCATGTAGAGCCGGGAGTAGAGGACCTCGTCCCGCATCCACCGGTAGTCCTCGGCGCGGTGCGGGGACAGGGCGCTGAGGTAGGTGACGGCGGCCGCGGCCCGGGTGGCGTGGCGGGAGGGGTAGGAGTACGGGCCCTTGGCGCCGGCCGCGATGTGCTTCTCGGGGCGCAGGGTCGGGTCGAGGACGAAGGGCGCGGGCTGCCGGTCGCGGGCGGCGACCTGGTCGCTGATGGTCTTGGCGAGCTTCAGGGCCGCCTTGAGCTGGGCTTTCTCCGCCTTGCCCCGCTGGGTGGGGATCAGTTCGCGCTGGTCGTGCAGGTACAGCTTCCAGATGTCCTTCTTGCCGTCGAGCTCCAGCCAGGTGGCGGCCTTCCGCCCGGCGGCGGTGCGGGTCCTGGCCAGCGCCTGGACCTCGTGGAGCTGGGCGGTGCGCTGCTTCACCGTGGGCGGTGCGGGGACCTGCCCGGCGGCCCAGGCGGCGAACGCCTTGTCGTCACGGGTGGTGCCGTGCGCCTTCTTCCACTCGGCGAAGAGGGCGTCGGCCTTCTGGCGCTGGGCGTCGGCCTGCCTGCCGATCGGGGCGATCTGCCCGTCCGTGAACAGGGCGGGCGGCGGGTTGCGCTTGACGCGGTCGGTCGCCGACAGCTTCTTCTTCGCCGTGGCGGCGGTGGGGGTCAGCTGCGGTCGCAGCAGGCCGAAGGCGGCCGCCGCCACGGCGACGAGGGCGATGACGGCGTACGGCCATGTGATGCCGCGCAGGGCTTTCATGCGGCGGTGGTCCTTTCGGGGGACGGTAGGGGCTCTGCCTGGGTGGTGAAGTGGGTGCGCGCGATCCGGCGCATGTCGTTCCCGGGCAGCCCGGGGGTGAGCAGGGACTGGCCGACGATGTACTTGCTGAGGGACACCGGCCGGGCGCCCAGCCGCAGCAGCAGCCGGTCGGCGGGAGCGGGCCGGGCGCCGCCCTTGGTCTCGACGAGCACGTGTCCGGGGTCGAGGGCCGCGGTGCGGCCGTCGCGGTGGCAGGTGAGGTGGCCGTCGAGGGTGACCCGGCTGCCGTGGTCCAGGTCGGCGAGGGCCGCGCGGACGTAGCGGATCTCGGCGGCGGGGGTCAGCAGCGCGGTGCTGACGGGGACGCCCGCCGTGCGCAGGACCCCGTCGACGAACTCGGCCGCGCGCTCGTCGAGGTGGCCGTAGGCGTGCGTGGGGGCCTTGAGGGCGTGTTTGACGGTGGCGCCGCGGCCGTCCTTGGTCTTCACCTCGACCCGGCACAGCCCGTCCTCCGCGTACAGCCGGGTGCGGACCTTCCAGCGGCGGCGGCGCCGCTGGACGTGGGCGCGCCAGGCGCCCAGACGCTCGGTGTCGAAGTAGGTGCTGAGGTAGCCGGTGGTGCGCCGTCCGCCGAGGTCGAGCACGTGGTGGGTGGCGGAGAGCCCCTCGACGAGGAGCCGGGCGCGGTCTACGGGCAGCAGGTACTTGCGGTCCGTGCGCTGCTGGAGCGCGGCGGCCGCGTCGACCTCGGCGAGCGTGGCGCCGCGCAGGGCGGCCAGGCCGAGGCCGGCCACCAGGGAGGAGGAGACGGCGGGCGTCACGCGGCGGTCACCTGCTCGCGCGGCTCGGTGTCCTGGACGCTGGCGAACTCCCCGGCGGCCGGGTAGCGGGCGGAGACGCGGGTGGTCTCGCGGACGTAGTCGACCTCGTCGACCACCACCGACAGCGGGGCCTGTCCGAAGCGGACGGCGACGTCCTGCGGGATCAGGGCGGGGTCGTCGTAGATCCGGTCGAGGGTGATCTTCACCGTGCGGGTCGGCGGCCGGTAGGAGCGGGGGTCGTCGACCACCAGGACGGCCAGCAGGACGGCCGCGTCGAGGACGATGACCAGCCAGCTGTCGCGCTGCGGGAGCCCGGTGCACAGGGCCATGACCAGGCTCACGAAGGCGTAGGCGACATCGCGCAGGGTGAAGGCCGCGCTGCGCAGCCGGACCAGGGAGAGGATGCCGAACAGGCCGAAGCCCACCCCGGCCGGGAACTTGCCCGCGCTGATCGTCCCCATGGCCGCGAACAGGCCCATGTTCAGGGCCACCAGGACCAGCGGCATCGCCGGCGCGCTCGGACGGCGCCGGTAGAGCCAGCCGACCAGGATCAGCAGCGCGACGACGTCGAGCCCGCCGCGGGTGAGAAGGTCGGTCGGTGCGATGTGCGGGGCGATGCCCTTCGCGAGCACCAGTGCGTCCATGGCTGTCCCTTCCGTCCCGGCGCATCGGACGGCGGACCGGTCGCGGCCCGCGGGGCACCGCGACCTGAAGGACGGTAGGGATGTCACATGAACAGACCATGAAGGTTTTCGGGCGGGTGGATTCGGCCGCGTGTGCGGTTAGCCTGACCGCCATGTACTACCTGGTCGTCGACGACGAGGCACGCCTCACGGACCTCGTCGTCCGCTACCTCACCGAGTCCGGGCACACCGCCGAGGGCCGCTACGACGGGCCCTCCGGCCTCGCCGCCGCCCGTGATCCCCGGCTGGACGGCGTGGTCCTGGACGTGATGCTGCCGGGCCTCGACGGCGTCGGGGTGTGCCGGGCGCTGCGCGGTGAGGGCATCGACGTGCCCGTGATCCTGCTCACCGCGCGCGGTGCGGTCGGCGAACGCGTCGCGGGCCTGGACGCGGGCGCCGACGACTACATGGTCAAGCCCTTCGCCATGGAGGAGCTGCTGGCCCGGCTGCGCGCGATATCCCGGCGCCGCCCCGAGTGCTCGGGCCGCCTCCAGGTGGGCGACCTCGTCCTGGACGCCGAGCGGCGGCGCGCCTGGCGGGCCGACACGGAGCTCGACCTGTCCCGGCGCGAGTTCGCCGTGCTGCGGGTGCTGATGGAGAACGCCGGCCGGGTGGTGACCCGGCTCCACCTGCTGGACGAGGTCTGGGACGGCGAGACCGACCTGCGCAGCAACGCCATCGACGTGCACGTCTCCAAGGTGCGCGCGAAGGTCGACCGCGCCTTCGGGCGCACCACGATCACCACCCTGCGCGGGGTCGGCTACCGCCTGGAGACCGGCCCGTGACCCGGCCCGCCGGCCTGCGGGCCCGGTTCGGGCGGCTGCCCGTCGTCACCCGGCTGGTGCTCGCCGTCGCCATCACCATGTCGCTCGTGCTGAGCGGGACGGCCGGGCTGGTGTACTGGCGCGTGCAGACCGCCCTCGACCGGCAGCTCCACGACGACCTGGCGGCCTATCGGCACAGCCTCGACCGGGCCGTCCGCGCCGGCACCGCGCCGCCGCCGGGTCCCAGCGGCAGCCTCTACCAGGTGCTGGACACCCGCGGCCGGGTCCTCGGCGCCAGTGCCGACGTACGGCACCGGCCGCTGCTCACCCCCGCCGAGCTCGACACCGCCGCCCACGGGCACACGGTCCGGCGCGACGTGGGCTCACTGCTGCCGATCACCCCGGACACACTGCGTCTGCAGGCCAGGCGGGTGCGGGCCGGCGGGAAGAGCCGCGTCGTCGTCGCCGCCGTCCGCCGGGGACACCGCGACGAGGCCCTGCGCGAACTCCTCGCCCAGCTCGCCTTCGCGTCCGTCCTGGCCCTGATCGCCGCCTCCTTCGTCGGCTACCGCACCGCCCGCGCCGCCCTGCGGCCGGTCGAGCGCTACCGTAGCGGCGCGGCGACCCTCGCCGACGGCGCCCACACCCTGCGCCTGGACGTGCCGGCCGACCGCGACGACGAGATCACCCGGCTCGGCCACACCCTGAACCGGATGCTGGACCGGCTGGAGGCGTCGGCGGTGCGCGAGCGCCGGTTCGTCGCGGACGCCAGCCACGAACTGCGCACCCCGCTGGCGCTGCTGCGGGCCGAGCTCGACGTCGCCCTGCACCGGCCGCGTTCCGCAGCGGAACTCACCGGGACGCTGCGAGCCGTGGAGGGTGAGGTGCAGCGCCTGATCGACCTGTCCAACGCGCTGCTCGCCCTGGAGGAGCTGGGCAGCACGGACCACGTCGTCCGGGCGCCGGTGCACCTCGCCGACCTCGTCGAGGCCGCCGTGGCCCCGCACCTGCGGACCGCCGGGCGGGACGGGCGGACCCTGACCGTCGACGCGGCCGGCACCACCGTCGAGGTCGACGCCCGCTGGCTGCGGCCCGCCATCGGCAATCTCGTCGACAACGCCCTGCGCCACGGGGAGGGCCCGGTCCGGGTCACGGCCGCGGTGCACGGGCCGGGGCTGCGGCTGGTCGTCGCCGACGAGGGGCCGGGCTTCCCGCCCGAGTTCCTGCCCCGGGCGTTCGACCGCTTCGCCCGCGCCGAGGCCAGCCGCACCAGTGAGGGCTCCGGTCTGGGGCTCGCCTTCGTGCACGCGGTGGCCACCGCCCACGGGGGCACCGCGCACGCCGAGAACACCGGGCGCGGAGCGGCGGTCGTCCTCGATCTGCCCTGCTGAACGGTGAACTCCCGGGCCCCCGTCACCGTAACCGTCATGGAGGACACTTCGTGGCACGTGCGGACGATCCCGGCCGCTCGCGAAGGGCTCCCTCCCCAGGGTCTTCCAGGAGGCCCGGCGGAGATCGGGAGGAGATGAGCCAGATGGCGATCCCGGCACACACGACCCGTACGGCGCTGCGGGCGACCGCGGTCGGATTCGGTGCGGCACTCGCGCTGACCGCCTGCTCGAACGGGGGCGGAGGGTACGCGCACGGCTCGGGCACGACCACGGGCTCGGGCACCGGGCGGACGGTCTCGGCGGTCAAGGTGACGGTCACCGAGACCGAGTACGCGCTGAAGCTCTCCCGCTCGTCGTTCGCGCCGGGCACCTACACCTTCGTCGCCGACGACGCGGGCAAGATCACCCACGCCCTCTCCGTCGACGGTCCCGGCGTGCGGGACGCCCGGACCCCGGACATACAGAAGGGCCACAAGGCGGCGCTGACGGTGACCCTCGAGAAGGGAACGTACGACGTGTACTGCCCGGTCGACGGCCACCGGCAGCTCGGCATGGAGCAGCACATCCACGTCCGCTGAGACACCCGCCAGGCGAGGGGGGGGGGGGCCCCCCCCCCCCCCCCCCCGGGGCCCCGCCCCCCCCCCCCCCCGGGCCCCCCCCCCGNCCCCCCCCCCCCCCCCCCCCCCCCCCCCCCCCCCCCCCCCCCCCCCCCCCCCCCCCCCCCCCGCCCGCGTGTGTCCGCCACCGGGGAGGCCCGAGTGTGCGCACCGTGGGACACCGTGGACCTACTGACCCGGGACGACGGTGAGGGACGATGATCGTGACGGTGGTGTCGATGCCCGGAGGGACCACCGAACGTACGGATCTGGCGGGGGCCCGCGACCGGCTCGCCGCGTCCGACTTCGTGCTCGTCGACGTCCGGCTGCCGGTCGCGACGGACCGGCCGGACGCACCGGACGCCCGGGACGGGCGGAGCGCCCCGGGCGGCCCGGGCGGCCCGGGCGGCCCGGGCGGCCCGGGCGGCCCGGTCGGGGCGGACGTGTCGGAGGCCGGCGGACGCGGGGTCGTCGAGGCGCTCGGGCTCGCCTCCGAGAGCCCGGCCTGGTTCGGCATGACGGGACAACCGGTGCGGGCCGACTTCCTCGGCGACCGGGCCGGCTTCGTCGTGCCCGTCGTCGACGACGGCCGCGTCGTCCACGTCCACGCCATGGCGACGGAACGGCACCTGATCACCGTCCACCGGGGGGCGGCCGGACCGCTGGAGGGCCTCGCCACCCGGCTCGGGCAGGAGCGCCCCGCCGACGCCGTCGCCGTGCTGTTCCTGCTGCTCCAGGAGGCGCTGGACACCTTCCGCCGGGCCGCCGTCACGGACCTGCTGGCCGTAGAGGACCTGGAGGACGAGATGTTCGAGCGCCGGCGCCCCGAGCAGGTCTACCGCCTGGCCCGGCTGCGGCGGCGGGCCGCGCTGCTGCACCACTACCTGCTGCCGTACCTCCAGGCCACGGACGAGATCGTGATGCGCAGGATGCTCAGCCGCGACTTCCCGGAGGAACGCAGGCGGCTCGCCCAGGAGTTCCAGCACACCGGCCGGCTGGTGCTCACCGACATCCAGTCGTTGCAGGACGCCACCCGCCGGGCCTTCGCCAGCTACTCCTCCCTGGTGTCGGGCGAGCAGAACGGCGTGATCAACCGGCTGGCCATCGTGTCGACGATCTTCCTGCCGCTGACGTTCCTGACCGGGTACTTCGGCATGAACTTCAGCTATCTGACGGACGAGATGGAGAGCAGGGCCGTCTTCTGGCTGCTCGCCGTCGCCCTGCAGCTGCTCGTCCTGGTCGGCGCCCTCTACGTGCTGCACCGCACGCACATCTGGCGGCGGTTGCGGGACGACGAGGGCACACAGGACCCGTGAGCCGGCGCCCGCCGGTCACTCGGGTGCGAAGGTGAAGCTGTGCCACAGTCCGGTGGACCTGACCACCTCGTCCGACGCCTGCATGTCCAGGTACACGCTCTGCCGGCCCTGCGGCACGGTGCAGTCGGGGGTCGTGAACAGGATGACGCTGCTCAGCGTGAAGTTGTCGACGTGGGTCACGCCCTGGTCGAAGCGGTGACAGCCCTTGATCGGCGGATTGGTGAGGGACTGCACCGGTGTGGCGCCGTTGCGCGCCGTGATCGTGCCGGACGCCTGGTCCTGGCAGCCGGTCAGCGCGATTCCGAACAACGCGACACCGGTGAGCGCGGCCAGCGGCCGTGAAACGCGCATCGGTCCTCCTGTGCCGTTCCGGAGAGCTGGCTGGGACTGGCCGGGACGGGGTCCCGTCCTCCCCACTATCCGCCAGAGCGGGCGTGGCCGCCCGGCGGCGACGCCCGGCGCACCGGGCGGAGCCGGGCGATAGTGGAGGAGTACGCGTGTTCCACCGTTTCCCCAGGGAGGCGCGTTGGCCGACGTGGACGGCGGTTCGCGGGTGGTGGTCGTGATGGGCGTCTCGGCGTCCGGGAAGTCCACGGTCGGAGCCCGGCTGGCGCACCGGCTGGGCGTGCCGTTCCTGGAGGGCGACGACCTCCACTCCGCCGCGAACCGCGCCAAGATGGCGTCCGGGCACCCGCTCGACGACGCCGACCGGCGGGCCTGGCTCGCGGCGGTCACCGAGTGGATCCGGGCCGCCGCGGCGAGCGGGAGCGGCGGGGTGGCCGCCTGCTCCGCGCTCAAGCGCGCCTACCGGGACCAGTTCCGCAGCACGGGAGCGGACGTCTGGTTCCTGTACCTGGCGCTCGACCCCGTGCCGGCCGCGGAGCGCATCGCCCGGCGCACGGGGCACTTCATGCCGCCGGAACTGCTCGGCTCCCAGTACGCCACCCTCGATCCGCTGCACCCCGACGAGCCGGGCGCCACCATCGACGCGTCCGGCGCCCCGGAGCGGGTGATGGCGGACGCGCTGCGCGCCGTGTGCGGACCGGACCGCCGGCGCCGGTCCTGACGAGCCGGTCGGGTGCCCCCGGCTTACGCTGATCGGGTGGGGGTGCAGGGCAGCAGCCGTACGCCTACGAAGGGGGCGCCCCCGTGGACGACTACCCGCTGATCGAGAACCACGGCCTGATCGGTGACCTGCAGACCTCGGCGCTGGTGACCACCGACGGCGTGGTCGACTGGTTCTGCTCCCCGCGGTTCGACTCGCCGAGTGTCTTCGGGGCCCTGCTGGACAAGGACGACGGCGGGCACTGCACGGTCCGCCCGGCGCACGAGACCTACGCGACCAAGCAGTTGTACCTGCCGGACACGGCGGTCCTGGTCACCCGGTTCATGACCGAGGCGGGCGCCGGCGAGGTGCTCGACTTCATGCCGGTGACCGGGACGACGGTCACCGGCCGGCACCGGCTGGTGCGCATGGTCCGCTGTGTGCGCGGCAGCATGACGTTCGACGTGGAGATCGCCCCGCGGTTCGACTACGGGCGCCGGGCGCACCAGTTGCGCATGACCCCGCACGGAGCGGTCTTCGTCGCGGCGGACGGCACCGAACTCACCGTGCACCCCATCCGGGAACCGGAGGACCCGCAGCTCGTGGACGTCCTCCTGGACCGGGACGCCGACCTGCACTTCTCGCTGTCGCTCGAGGCCGGCGAACAGCGCGGCCTGATCCTGGAGATGGGCGCCGAGGGGCCGCCCACGGAGGTCCGACTCGACGAGCACCAGCGGCTGTTCGAGGCGACCGTGGCGTTCTGGCGCTCCTGGCTCGGCCAGTCGCGCTACACCGGGCGCTGGCGGGAGATGGTGGAGCGCTCGGCGATCACGCTCAAACTCATGACCTTCGCCCCCAGCGGCGCCATGGTGGCCGCCCCGACGGCGGCCCTCCCCGAGCAACTGGGCGGCGAGCGCAACTGGGACTACCGCTTCACCTGGATCCGTGACGCCTCCTTCTCCGTGTACGCCCTGCTGGGGCTGGGCTTCAAGGAGGAGGCCAGGGCGTTCATCCTCTGGCTGAGCGACCGGGTCAAGGAACGGATCGGCAGCGAGGGCGAGACGGGCCCGCTGAACATCATGTACAAGGTCGACGGCTCCTCGGACCTGGAGGAACAGATCCTCGACCACTGGGAGGGGTACGCGGGCTCGGCGCCGGTGCGGATCGGCAACGGCGCCGCGACCCAGCTCCAGCTGGACATCTACGGCGAGGCGCTGGACAGCATCTACTTCGCGCACCGGCACGGTTTCCAGGTCGGCCACGGGGGCTGGTCCTCGCTGCGCACGGACCTGGACTGGCTGGCGGACCACTGGGACCAGGCGGAGGAGGGCATCTGGGAGACCCGCGGCGGCCGCCAGGACTTCACGTACGGCCGGGTGATGTCGTGGGTGGCGTTCGACCGTGCCGTGCGGCTCGCCGACGAGAAGGGCTGGCCGGCCGCGACCGCGCGCTGGCGCGACGAGCGGGACGCCGTCTACGAGCAGGTGATGGCCAAGGGGTGGAGCGAGGACCGGCAGGCCTTCGTCCAGCACTACGGCAGTGACGTCCTGGACTCCTCGCTGCTGCGCATGGCGACCGTCGGGTTCCTCACGCCCGACGACCCGATGTGGTCCTCGACCCTCGACGCCATGGAGGACGAACTGGTCAGCGACAGCCTGGTCTACCGGTACAACCCCGCGGCCTCGCCCGACGGACTGCGCGGCTCGGAGGGCACCTTCTCGCTGTGCACGTTCATGTACGTCGACGCCCTGGCCCGGGCCGGGCGGACCACCCGGGCGCGGCTGGTGTTCGAGAAGATGATGGGGTACGCCAACCACCTGGGCCTGTACTCGGAGGAGATCGACCCGACCGGGCGCCAACTGGGCAACTTCCCGCAGGCGTTCACGCACCTCGCGCTGATCGACGCGGCCATCACCCTGAACGACGCACTCGACCGGCGCTAGGGCGTGTCGTCCGGGCGCGGCCGGCTGCCGGTCAGGCTTCCTCGCCGGTGGCCGTGCGCCGCAGTTCGGCGTCGGTGAGTCCTTCCAGCTCGCCGTGAGTGTCCAGCCAGTACAGGACGGCGACCGCGGGGACGATGAGCACGAGGGCGACGATGATGACGAGCCCCAGCCAGCGCAGGGTGGTGTGCGCGCCCGCCCCGGCGGTGATGGTCAGTGAGGTCGGGATGAGATAGGGGCGCTGGGCCATGCCCCAGGCGATGACGGCCGACGCGGCCACGCCGACCGCCGCGACCCGGGACCACGCGCCGGAGGCACGGGTCAGCAGCCACGCGGTCGTGAGCGTGGCGGCCACGGCCACGACGACGAAGACCAGTCCCACGCCGTGGGTGAGCCCGTGCCACACGTGCGGCGCGTCCCCGTGGGTGACGACCAGGGTGATGACGGCGAGCACGACGACACACCCCAGGGCGGCCAGGGCCCGCCGGCGGAAGTACCGGTCGAGGTCCGGCTCGGCGAAGCGCCGGGCGTCCGCGGCGAGGAAGACCGCGCCGAGCATCGCGGTGGTCGCGATGGCGAGCAGACCGAACAGCAGGGACGTCGGATTGGCCCAGGCGTCGGTGGAGGCCGTCGTCGTGGCGGACACCCGGCCCGAGGCCACTCCCCCGGCCGCCGCACCGAAGAAGAACGGCGTCAACAGCGAGGCGACGGCGAAGACGGCGCCGTACAGGCGCCGGCCGGCCAGCCGCCAAACGGGCCTGCGCAGGGCGAAGCCGGCGCCACGAAGCACGATGCCGAGTGCGGCGAGGGTCAACGGCAGCCACATGGTGGTGAACACCTGCTGGAAGAAGACCGGGAAGCCCGTCCACATGACGACCAGCACGAAGATCAGCCAGACGTTGTTGACCTCCCAGACGGGCTCCATCGCGTGGTCGATCAGCCGGCGCGGGCGCTCACCGCGCTCCGCTCCGCCCGCGGTCAGGTCCCAGAAGCCGGCTCCGTAGTCGGTGCCGCCGCCGCAGACGTAAGCGGCGATCAGGAGCAGCAGGACGACGGCGATGACCCCGGCGATCACAGCCGGCTCCCGGTGGAGCGCGGCCCGTACGGCGTGTCCGTCTCGGGTGTGTCCGTCCCCGCCGCCCGCCGCGGTGCCCCCGGGCCGCCCCGTTCGTCGGCGAGCCGCCAGCGCGAGCGCATCTTGAGCAGCACCGCGAGGAACGATCCGAAGACCAAGACGTAGACGACGACGACCACGCCGAAGGTGATCCACAGGCTGGTGGAGCGGGTCGCCGTCACCGCCTCCGCGACCCGCATGTTCTGGTAGACGATCCAGGGCTGGCGGCCGACCTCGGTGGTGATCCAGCCGCACTCGACGGCGACGACGGAGGCGACGCCCGCGCAGGCCGCGCCGCGGTAGAACCACGGTGAGGCGGGCAGCCGGCGGCGCCACAGCCACAGGACGCCGTACCAGAGCGCGAGCAGGACGAGCGCGGAGCCGATGAAGACCATGGTGTCGAAGGTGAAGTGGGCGATGGTGGCCTGGGCGGCCGTCGGCCGGTCGCTCGCCGGGACCGAGGTGAGCCCGGTGACCTTGGTGTCCGGGCGGAAGCCGGCCAGGATCGAGTCGAGCTGCGGGACCCTGATGCCGCCGGAGACCGTGCCGTTCGGATGCAGCCGCCCGTAGAGGTACTCCGGTACGTGGGTGTCGGTGTTCCAGACGATCTCCATGGCGGCGAACTTCACCGGCTGCTTGTGGAACACCTGCCGGGCGATGGAGTCGCCCAGCATGAACTGGATCGGGGTGCAGACGGCGGCGAGCGTGAACGGGATGGCGAAACCGAGCCGGTGGTACCTGTCCCGGCGGCCGCGCAGCCACCCGGTGGCGTAGACGCCGGCCACGACGTAACCGGCCGTCACGAACATCGCCATGACGAAGTGCCAGTACTCCGGGCCGAACATGGGGGTGAAGATCGCCTTGCGGAGGTCGACGTCCACCGGGTTGCCGGCGGCGTCCAGGGTGAAGCCGCGCGGTGTGTTCATCCACGAGTTGGCGGCCAGGATGCCGAAGGCGCCGAGCAGGGCGACGAACGGCAGCGGCAGCGCGAGCAGGAAGTGGGTGCGGGAGGGCAGCCGCCGCCAGCCGTACAGGTAGACGGCGATGAGCACGGCCTCCAGGAAGAAGGCCCACGCCTCGACCCCGAACCCGAGGCCGAAGACGTCACCCCAGCGGCCCATCATGCCCGGCCACAGCAGCCCGAACTCGAAGGACAGCACGGTGCCGGTCACGACCCCGATGGCGAACTGGACGGCCATCACGGCCGACCACCGCCGGGCCAGCAGCAGCGCGTCCGCGTCACCGCGGCGCAGCGCGTAGCCGTGCGTGATCAGGGTGATCAGCGGCAGGGCCACGCCCAGCGGCACCAGGATGATGTGGGAGGCCAGGGTGAACGCCATCATGGATCTGGCCGGGAGCAGCTGCGGCGGCACGTCGGCCGACGCCAGGATCAGGGTCTGCATACGGGTTCCCCCAGGGGCCGACGCGGTGGGAAGGGTCAGCCGCCGGTGGCGAATCCGGGGAAGAGGGTCATCCCGCCGTCGACGTAGAGGGTGGCGCCCACCACGTAGTCCATGAGGTCGGAGGCGAGGCCGACGACGGCGTTGGCGATGTCGTCGGGCTCGCCGACCCGGCCGTAGGGGATCAGCTGGAGGAGGTCGCGCTCCGCGTCGGGGGTGTCCCAGGCGGAGCGGTTGATGGGGGTCTTGATGGCTCCGGGCGCGACCGCGTTCACCCGGATGCGGTGCGGGGCGAGTTCCTGGGCGAGGGTCTGCATCATCATCTGCACGCCTCCCTTGGACGACGCGTAGTTGACGTGCCCCGCCCACGGGATGAGCTGGTGCACCGAGCTCATGCAGATGATCTTCCCGGCCGCGCGCGACACCTCCGGGACCACCCCGCGGCGCAGGAACTCCCTGGTCGCCTCGCGGGCGCACAGGAACTGCCCGGTGAGGTTGACGTCCAGGACCTTCTGCCACTGGGCAAGGGTCATGTCGGTGAACCGGGCGTCGCGCTGGAGGCCGGCGTTGGCGACGAGGATGTCGATGGTGCCGAACTCCTCGACCATCCGGTTCGTCATGGCGACGACCTGGTCCTCGCTGGACACGTCCGCCTCGTAGGCGGCGGCCCGCACCCCGAGCGCGGTGATCTCCTCGACGACCTGCTCGGCGTCCTCCTTGCCGGCCACGTAGTTCACCACCACGTCGGCCCCGGCCCGGCCGAGGGCGACCGCGGTCGCCCGGCCGATCCCGGAGTTCGCGCCGGTCACCAACGCCTTCTGGCCCTTCAGCAGATGGGCGGGGATCACGCCCCGGGATGCGCCCTCGGTGGAACTCACGATGTCCTGCTCCTCCACTGCGTGCCCGGTGCGGCCGGGGCCGTGACTCGGCGGTTGTGGCGCCAGCCAAACACCGTGGAGGAGAGGCGGCACGCCGGGGCCGACGGGGTTGCGCTGCCCGGCTGACGGCCTTCGCCCGGTCGGAGTCCGGGGGCAGCGGGAATCAGCCCAGCCGCTCCAGCAGGTGGTCGCCCACCCGCAGGGCGTTCGCGATGGCCGTCAGGGACGGGTTGACCGCGCCGATGCTCGGGAAGAAGCTCGTGTCCACGACGTAGAGGTTGTCCAGGTCGTGCGCCTTGCAGTTGACGTCCAGGGCGGAGGACTCCGGGTCGGTGCCGAAGCGCACCGTGCCCGCCTGGTGGGCGGTGGCGCCGATCGGCATGCCCTTGTGCAGGTAGATGCTGTGGGACAGCAGCTTGTGCTCGTGCATGCCGAGGTGGCCGAGCATGTGCTGGAGCTTGTGCCGCAGGCGCTTGAGGCCCTCGGTGTTGTTGTCCTCGTCGAGGGTGAGCCTGATCCGGCCGTCGTCCTCCAAGGTGACCCGGTTGTCCGGCCGCGGCAGGTCCTCCCCGCACAGCCAGAAGTCGACGGCGTGGTGGGCGAGCACCTCGAACGGCATGTCGGGCGACACCGCTCCGGCCCAGCGCGGGGCCTCGCCGTGGATCTGGTCGGCGTCGGACTTGCCGAGCATCTGGATCCCGCCGAGCGGGTAGTCCCAGTCGTCCGCGCCCAGGTACCAGTCGTGCAGCGCGAGCGTCTTCTGGAACTGGGTGTCGTTGGGCTCCTTCGAAACGGCCATCAGCGCCAGGTTGTTGTGGCGCATGTAGTACCGGCCGACCACGTCCGAGCTGTTCGCGAGTCCCCGCGGGTGCCGGTCGTCGGCCGAGGCCAGCAGCAGTGCGGCGGAGTTGACCGCCCCGCAGGCCACGACGACGACGTCCGCCGAGAAGCGGGCCTCCTCCTCGTCGGGGAGCCGGGCGACGACGGTGGTGACGCTGCGTCCGGTCGGGTCGGTCTCCAGCCGGGTCACCCGGGCGTTGGTGACCAGGTCGACGTTGGGGTGCCGCAGGGCCGGCTCCACGCAGATCACCTGCGCGTCGGACTTGGCGCGTACCAGACAGGGGAAGCCGTCGACCCGGTCGCAGCGGATGCAGACGCTGGCGTGGGTGGCCCGGCCGTACTCGTCCTGGGTGAGGTCGACCCCGATCGGCAGGTGGAAGGGGTGCAGGCCCCGCTTCTCCAGGTCGTCGCTCAACTGCGCGATGCGCGGCTCGTGTTCGACGGGCGGGTAGGCGTACTGCGCGCTGCTCGGCCCTTCCGACGGGTCCTCGCCGTGCCGGCCGTGCACCAGGTAGAGGTGCTCGGCCTCGGTGTAGTACGGCTCCAGGTCGTCGTAGCCGAGGGGCCAGGGGGGCGAGATGCCGCCGTGGTGGCGCAGTTCGCCGAAGTCCTCCGGGCGCAGCCGGAACAGGGCTGCGCCGTAGAACTTGGTGTTGCCGCCGACGTAGTAGTTCACCTCGGGCGGGAACTCGTTGCCGTGCCGGTCCAGCCAGAACTCCGGGGCGCGGTACTTGGCCTTGACGAACACCGCCGTGGAGTCCCAGTTGTCGCGCTCGCGCCGCAGGTAGTCGCCGCGTTCCAGGACGAGCACCCGTTTGCCGGACGGGGCGAGGCGGTGGGCGAGCGTGCCCCCGCCGGCTCCGGTGCCGATGACGATGACGTCGTACGCGGGCAGGGCATCCACGGCGACCACCGTCCTTGTCCGTGCGGTCCGCGGCCGTTGGGCCTTCCCCTCGAACGTACGCTCCGAGCGGGTGTGCGGCACCTGGAGCGGGTAGGCCCCGGCCGGGTCAGAAGACGGCGATCGGGTTCACCGGGGAGCCGGTCGCCGACGGCAGCCGCAGCGGGGCCACCACGCACAGGAAGTGCCAGCGGCCCTGCCGCTCGCACTCCGAGGCGAGTTCCTCCAGGTCCAGGTAGTCCATCAGGTGCAGCCCCAGGGCGTTGACGGCGAGCACGTGGACGGGGAAGGCGACCCCGGCCACCGGGCTGGGCGCCGTGTCGCTGTTGCCGTCCGAGCCCAGGGCGCCGACCCGCCGCTCGGCCGGGAACCGCATCGCCGCCGGATGCAGCCCCGCCCGCGCCTCGGTCACGTCCCAGGGCCCGAGGGTCCGACGCCGCAGCCGGTGGCCCACCCGCACGAACAGCAGGTCGCCCGGGCCGACCGTGGTCCGCTGGGCGGCCTCGGCCTCGGCCAGATCCTCGGCGGACACGGCGTCGCCGGGTTCGAGCCACCGCACCCCCTTGAGACGGGGCACGTCCAGCAGGACACCGCGCCCGACGATGCCGTCGTGCACCAGGTCGAGGGTGAGCGCGTCCGCTCCGTCGGGTGTCACGGTGCTCGCGGGGACGCCCCCGTACAGCTCGCCGTCGAAGATCACGTGGCACAGGGCGTCCAGGTGGCTGTCGACGTCCCCGTGCACGTTCATCGCGAACCGGTCGCGGGCGAACCGCAGTCCGTGCCCGTCCGGCTCGCGGTGGGTCGGCGCGGTCATCCGGTGGGTGGCGGGCTGCGGGCTGTCCGGGGCGGGCCGGGTCTCGACGGGCGCGGCCAGCGACACGGTGCGCCCGAGGTGGACCTCCGCGGCGGCCGCCACCACCCGCTCGGGCGTCAGCTCCGTCAGCGCGCCGGGCCGGTCGCCGGTACCGCCCGGTGCCCGGTCCCGCAGCCGGTGGTAGAGCTCCCGGAACGCCGCCTCGGACATGCCGGGGGTGCCGGGCGGCGGGTGCGGGTGCGAGGTCATCGGGGGTTCCTCCTCGTCCGCCCCGGGGACGCCGGCGGGTGCTCGGGGGGTGTCGTGGTCCCGGCTTCGGCCATTGCAGCACCCGGCCGGGGACCCCGCACCCGGGACGCCCGGGCCGCCCCCGTCGCCGAAGCCACCGGAGTACGGACGTACGGCTGTTCGGGTGTCCGCGCGGCCCGGGCGTCCCACCCGGGGTGCGGGCCACGGCCGTGCCGCCTTCACTGGGTGGGACGAATCGGTCCCAGGTCAGGAGGCACGGTATGGCAGGGCACTGGACACGGGGTGCGGCGGGCGCGGTGCTGGCCGTGGTCGTCGCGGGTGCGGCGGCCGGGTGCTCCGACGGCTCCGGCAACGCGTCGGGCACCGCCAGCAAGGCGGCCACGGCGGCCGCGTCCGCCGCCTCCTCCCTCGCCTCCCGGGGCACCGACGCGCTGACCTCGGCCTCGGCGGAGGCCAGGCGCAAGCTCGACGAGGCCAAGGGCGGGGTGAACGCCAAGGGCGAGGTCACCCTCGGCACCGCGACGATCGGAAGCGACGGCAAGGCCACGGCCAAGGTGACCGCCAAGAACACCGCGAAGTCGGCCAAGTCCTTCGCGGTCCAGGTCAACTTCACCGACGCGCACGGCAATCTGCTGGACGTGACCGTGGTGACGCTCACGAACGTGGCCCCGGGCGCCACCGGCGACGCCACGGTCACCAGCAACCGCAAGCTCACCGGCCAGGTCAAGGCGGTCGTCGGCACGGCCCTGCGCTACTGACCCCGGCGCCGCCGTCCCCCTCCCGGCTCCCCGCCCCCGTCGCTCGCGACGGTGGGGCGGGGAGCCGGGTCGTTTCCGGGACGTCCTGGCGTACACGACCGGGATCGGCCGGCACCGTTGCGGGCCTGCCGCCCCCCGGAGGTCAGGCGTCGTTGTGGAGCAGCCGGTACGCCGCTCCGCCCAGGGCGAGGGCCGTCCAGCCGAGGAAGACCAGGAGGCCGGTGCCCGGGGAGAGGGTGGTGGCGTCCTGGGTCAGGGCGAACATCGCCCGGCCGGAACTACTCGGCAGGTAGGGGCTGATGGCGTCCTGCCAGGAGCTGGGCAGCAGGGACATCAGGCCGGGGACCAGCATCAGCGTGGCGACCAGCACGGAGATGCCGCCCGCCACCGACCGCAGCAGCCCGCCCAGGGCGATGCCGATCACGCCGACGAGGCCGAGGTAGAGCCCGGCGCCCAGCAGGCTGCGGACGACCCCCGCGTGGCCGAGCCCCATCGCGGCGGGCGTGCCGGCCAGGATCCGGCTGCCGACCAGGAAGGCGACGCAGGCCCCCACGGTGCCGACGACCAGAGCGACCAGCCCGTACACGGCCGACTTGGACCACAGGACGGGCAGCCGGCGCGGTACGGCGGCCAGGGTGGAGCGGATGGTGCCGCTGGAGTACTCCCCGGCCATGACCAGCACGCCGAGGACGCCCAGGGCGAGCTGGGCGAAGTTGGCGCCGAAGAGGGACAGGCTGACGGCGGTGGACCGGGCGAAGTCCTGGTCCATGCGGGGGGAGCCGACCAGCGACTTGTAACGGCTGGCGGCGATCAGCCCGAAGACGACGAGGAACAGCAGGCCGAGGCCGAGGGTGATCCAGGTCGAGCGCAGCGTCCAGAGCTTGGCCCACTCGGAGGCCAGCACCCGGCGTCCGGTCACGCGGTACTCGGGCCGGGGGGACGCGGTGCGGGGTTTCTCGGCGGTCGCGGTGAGGGTGCTCATGCCGTCCTCCCGGCGGTCTCGGCGGTCTCGCGGATGTCCGGGAGCTCCGGAAGCCCGGTGGAGCCGGGGATCCCGCCGCCGCCCGTCGAACCGTGGTACTCCACGGCGTCCCGGGTCAGGTCCATGAATGCCTCCTCCAGGGAGACGGTGCGCGGGGTCAGCTCGAACAGCGGGATCCCGTGCTCGGCCGCCTTCCGCCCGATCTCGCGCGCGCTCAGGCCGGTCACCTGAAGCTCCTCGGAACCGGCCCGGCCGGTGACGTCGACGCCCGGGCCGGCGAGCACGTCGCGCAGCCGGGCGGGGTCCTCGGTGGCCACCTTCACCGTGTCGCCGCCCGCCTCACGGACCAGGTCGGACACGGTGGTGTCGGCCAGCAGCCGTCCCCGGCCCACCACGATCAGGTGATCCGCGACCAGCGCCACCTCGCCCATCAGATGGGAGGAGACGAACACGGTGCGGCCCTCGGCCGCCAGCGAGGTCAGCAGGCGGCGGATCCAGAGCACGCCCTCCGGGTCGAGGCCGTTGACCGGCTCGTCGAGCATCACCGTCTGCGGGTCGCCCAGCAGGGCGGCGGCGATGCCGAGCCGCTGGCCCATGCCGAGGGAGAAGGAGCCGGCCCGCTTCCGTGCCACGCTGCCGAGACCGGCCAGCTCGATCACCTCGTCGACCCGGCGGCGCGGGATGCCGTGGGTGAGCGCGAGCGCCCTGAGGTGGTGGTAGGCCGAGCGGCCCGGGTGGACGGACTTCGCCTCCAGGAGCGCGCCGACCTCCTGGAGCGGCGCGCGGTGGCGGGCGTAGTGGTGGCCGTTGACGGTGACGGTGCCGCCCGTCGGCGCGTCGAGTCCGACGATCATCCGCATCGTCGTGGACTTGCCCGCGCCGTTGGGCCCGAGGAAGCCGGTCACGGTGCCCGGCTTCACCACGAAGTCCAGCCCGTCCACGGCCGTCTTCTCCCCGTACCTCTTCGTCAGCTGTCGTGCGTCGATCATGGGCGCTCTCTCTGTCGGACCGGGCGTCCGTCGCGTCTGACGCCTCACCCGTAACGCTATGGCCGTATTCGCCCCGATTTCGCAGTGTGGGGCCCGATGCACGCCCAAGCGGGTGGTCCTTGCCGCTCCGCGCGGCCCGAAGCCGAGCCGGCGTAGCCCGGCCGTCGTTCGGCGGACTCCCCGGGGGCGAGTGCCCGCTCGTCCACACCCGCGGCACCGCGCGCCGGACGCCGGACCGGCCCAGCGCGCCGTGCGCGCGCCGCGTTCGCGCCCTCGGCCATCATGGAGCGGCCCCGCCGGCGCGGGCCGAGGGGGCGGCCGGCCCTGCCGCGACCCTACGTGATGTAGGTTCCCAACCGGCAACGGCCACATGTCGGTTATCCGGGGGAGACCATGCAGGAGACACAAGCGGAGCCAGGTCCGGCGGCACAGGTCGACGTGCGCGGGCTCGCCCCGACGCTGACCGTGCTGGTCATCAGCCTGGTCGTGGCCGCCGTCGGGGTGTACGAGCTGTGCGGTTTCGGGCTGCACAGCCTCGACCGGCGCCCGCACCTGTTCAGCGACGGCCTGGCGACCGGCGGAGTGATCGTCGCCGCGGTGGCGGCCGGGGCCGCGGTGGGCAACCTGGCATGGACACTGGCGGCGGCCCGACGCGACCGGGACGCGGGATGAGACCCTGTGCACCGGATGTGCGGGCGGCCCCGCCCGCGCTACCCTACAAGCTGTAGGGTCAGTGTCGCCCCGTCCCCTCCCCCAAGGTGCCCGTCACCATGCCCGCACGCCAGTCGAGCCCGATCCCTCCTCAGGTACCCGCTCAGCGCAGTCCACGGCCCGGCATCCCCTTCCTGCCGGCCGGCGGCGACCGGCTCAGAAAGCGGGCGGCCTCGGCCACCGTCTGGTACCTGCGGCTGCAGGTCGTGTTCAACGTCGCCGCGGTCCTCTCGCTGCCCTTCCGCGAGGAGGTGCACGAGCACAACGCGGGTGACTTCTTCACCCCGTACCTGGCCACCGCCGGCCTGGTGTCGGCCGCGCTGGCCCTGTTCCTCGCGGTGGTGATGCGCCGCCGCAAGCGCGCCGCGTGGGTCTTCAACCTGATCCTGGCCGGCCCCC
This sequence comes from Streptomyces sp. IBSBF 3136, assembly GCF_036815105.1. Taxonomy (NCBI): domain Bacteria; kingdom Bacillati; phylum Actinomycetota; class Actinomycetes; order Kitasatosporales; family Streptomycetaceae; genus Streptomyces; species Streptomyces sp. IBSBF 3136. The sequence continues at coordinate 18,138 of NZ_JAJSZC010000047.1, read as the reverse complement.
TGTTCTGCCTCTACGTCGCCGCCCTCACCCGCGACCCCTACCAGGACCACGTCTTCAACTGGCTCTCGACCGCCCTGACCGGGCTGTTCGTGGCCGCCCTGCTGATCGGCCGGCGTGAGTTCGACGCCATCGGCGACCGCTCCAACCCGCGCCTCGCCCTCGCCGTGGGCACGGCCGGGGCCCTGGTCAGCGCCTCGATCGGCACCCTGCTGGTGCACGCGACCAACACGCGGCCGGGCGCCGCCCTCAAGGACGAGATCGCCTACACGCTGCTGCGCGGCGTCAGCGTCGGCCCGCTCGCCGACCGGGTCGACGCCGTGCACGCGCCCCGCTGGGCGGACGTCATCGTCAACGTGCTGATCGCAGCCACCTTCCTCCTGGTGCTGTACGCCTGCTTCCGCGCCCCGCGCGGCGAGTGCCTGCTCGCTCCCGACGACGAGCGCAGGCTGCGGGAGCTGCTGGACCGGCACGGCGACCGCGACTCCCTCGGCTACTTCGCGCTGCGCCGCGACAAGGCCGTCATGTTCTCCCCCAGCGGCAAGGCCGCCGTCACCTACCGGGTCGTCGGCGGCGTCAGCCTGGCCTCCGGCGACCCCATCGGCGATCCCGAGGCGTGGCCCGGCGCCATCGACGCCTGGCTCGCCGAGGCCCGCAGGCACGCCTGGGCCCCGGCCGTCATGGGCGCGAGCGAGGAGGCGGGCACCGTCTACGCCCGGCACGGTCTCGACGCCCTGGAACTGGGCGACGAGGCGATCGTGGACCTGTCCGACTTCACCCTGGAGGGCCGGGCCATGCGCGTCGTCCGCCAGGCCCACAACCGCGTGCGCCGGGCCGGCTACACCGTCCGCATCCGCCGCCACGAGGACATCCCGGACGAGGAGATGGCCCTGCTCGTCGACCGCGCCGACCGGTGGCGCGACGGCGCCACCGAGCGCGGCTTCTCCATGGCCCTGGGCCGGCTCGGCGACCCGGCCGACGGCCGCTGCGTGATGCTGGAGTGCCGGGACGCCGAGGGCGTGCCCCGCGCCCTGCTCAGCTTCGTGCCCTGGGGCGAGGCCGGGCTCTCCCTTGACCTGATGCGCCGCGACCGGGACGGCGAGAACGGCCTGATGGAGTACATGGTCGTGGAACTGCTGCTGCGCGCCGAGGAGCTGGGGGTGCGCCGGGTGTCGCTGAACTTCGCGATGTTCCGCTCGGTCTTCGAGCGGGGTTCCCGGCTGGGCGCGGGCCCGGTCCTGCGCCTGTGGCGCTCGGTGCTCACCTTCTTCTCACGCTGGTGGCAGATCGAGTCGCTGTACCGCGCGAACGCCAAGTACCGCCCGGTCTGGGAACCGCGCTTCCTGCTCTTCGCCAAGAGCAGCGACATCCCGCGGATCGGCCTGGCCAGCGCCCGGGCGGAGGGCTTCCTGGCCCCGCCGAGCCTGCCGGCCCTCGCCCGCCGCAGGCAGCCGTCCTGCGCGCAACCGGCAGCCACCGAGCCCTCCGGGACGCACTGACCTCGCCGGCCGGGGACGCCCCTCAGCCCGCTCCGCGCCTCAGCCCGCTCCGCGCCCGGCGCCGCTCCCGCCGCCGACGATCCCGCCGCCCACGGTGAACCCGATGACCGCGCCGCCGCCCTCGCGGCGGAAGGCGAACGGGGCTCCGCCGTGGGCCATGGCGACCTCACGGACGATGGACAGACCGAGGCCCGAGCCGGGCAGGGACCGCGCGTCGGCGGCGCGGTAGAAGCGGTCGAAGATGCGGATCAGGTCGCCCTCGGCGATGCCGGGGCCGCGGTCGAGCACCTCGACCCGCACGGTGCCCGGCCGGGCCGGACCGGTGATGTTGATCTCGATGGGGGACGTGCCGTCGCGGTCGAACTTCGCCGCGTTCTCCACGAGGTTGGAGATGGCCCGTTGCAGCATCCCGGGCCGCCCGTCGGTGCGCGTGTCGCCGCTCACCCGCAGCACGACCTCCCGGCCGGTGCGGCGCTTGGCCAGCCCCAGCACGTCCTCGGCGATGTCCGCGAGGTCCACCTGCTGCGGCGGCTCGCTGTCGGACTGCCCGGCGGCGAGGTCGACCAGCTCGTTGACCAGGTCGGTCAGCTCGCGCGCCTCCTGGCTGAGGTCGGCGACGAGGTCCTCCCGGGTCGCCGGGGGGAGCTCGTCGATCCGGCGCAGCAGCGAGATGTTCGTCCGCAGCGAGGTCAGCGGGGTGCGCAGCTCGTGCCCGGCGTCCTGGACCAGCCGTCGCTGGTCCTCCTCCGACTGGGCGAGCCGGCCCAGCATCCGGTCGAAGGCGCGGCCGAGCCGGCCCACCTCGTCCAGGCCGGTGACGGGCACCTCGATGCCGAGCTGCCGGGTGCGGGCGACGTCCTCGGCGGCGGAGGTGAGGACCACCAGGCGCCGGGTGATCCGGCGGGCCAGCCACCACCCGAAGAGTCCGGCGGCGACCACGACCGCCGACATCAGGATCAGCGTGCGCTGCTGGAGCGCCCGCAGCAGGTCCTCGGTGTCGCTGAACTCCTGGGCGACCTGCACCGCGCCCTTGCCGTCGCCGAGCGAGACGGTGGCGATGCGGAACAGGTCGTCGCCGACCCGGACGTCCTTGTGCTGGACCAGCCGGCCGGCCGCCCCGGCGGAGGCCACGGCCCGGTCCCGGGCGGTGACGGGCAGCACCGGGCTGCCGTGGTCGACGATCTGTCCCCGTGCCCCGAGCACCTGCACGTCGGTCCGGGCCGGGCGGACCACGTCGTGGCCCGGGCGGGAGGAGGAGAAGTCCTCGGGGACCATCTCGTGCTGCCGGACCTCGTCCCGCACGTCCTGCACCACCTGCGTGAACACCGACTGCTGGTCGACCCGGACCAGGCGGGCGGCGGAGCCGTAGGACAGGATGCCGACGAGGATGGTCACGGCGGCGGTGACGGCCGCGAAGGACACCGCGAAGGTCGTGCGCAGCGAGACCAGCCGGGGCCGCGGCCCGGCCGGCGGCCTTCGGCGCATGGGCTAGTCCTCCCGCAGCACGTAGCCCACGCCCCGCACGGTGTGGATCAGCTGCGGCGCGCCGGGCTCGTCGAGCTTGCGGCGCAGGTAGCCGACGTACACGGCGAGGTTCTTCGAGCCGGGGCCGAAGTCGTAGCCCCAGATGCGGTCGTAGATGGTGGAATGGTCGAGGACGATCCCGGCGTTGCGCACCAGCAGTTCCAGCAGCTCGAACTCGGTGCGGGTCAGTTCCAGCTCACGCCGGTCCCGCCAGGCCCGGCGGGCCTGGAGGTCCATCCGGATGCCCGCGGCCTCCACCTGCCGGTCGGAGGTCTGCGCCTCCCGGCCGGGCTCGGCGCCGGTGCCCGTGCCGCCGCCCGCCGGTGTCGGACTGGTGCGCCGCAGCAGGGCCCGCAGCCGTGCGAAGACCTCCTCGACGTCGAACGGCTTGACGACGTAGTCGTCGGCGCCTGCGTCCAGGCCCGCGATGCGGTCGGCGGTCTCCACCAGCGCCGTCAGCATGAGGATCGGTGTGCGGTCGCCCTCGGCCCGCAGCACCCGGCAGACCTGGAGCCCGTCGATGCCGGGCATCATCACGTCGAGGACCAGGACGTCCGGCGGGGTCTTGTGTGCCTGCGCCAGCGCTTCCACGCCGTCGGCGACCGCCGTCACCGCGTAGCCCTCCAGCGTCAGGGCACGCTCGAGGGCATGGCGGATGGCACGGTCGTCTTCGGCGAGCAGCACAGTCTGGGACACGTGCCCAGTCTGCCAAGGCATGTGCCGGTTCGGTCGGGCCGAGCGGGCCTACCATCACCCTTTTTACCCGCCTCTCACCGTGACGGGGGCAACCACGAGGAGTGACCTGCCCTCTCCTCACCCGGCGCTCAGTGCCGCCAGCCGCTCGGCGAAGGGCACCACGACGGGCTCCTCGGGCTCCACCGGCGCGGCCGGCGTCACCGGCACCGCCGGCCGGGCGGCCGACGGCATCAGCGAGGCCAGTTCCCCGGCCGCCCGCTCGACCCGCTCGGGAAGCCCCTCCGCGCCCCAGTCCTCGGAGGCCGCGTAGACGGCGGTGGGCACCACCACGGCCCGCAGGTAGGCGAACAGCGGTCGCAGCGCGTGCTCCAGGACCAGCGAGTGCCGGGCCGTGCCCCCGGTGGCGGCGACCAGCACCGGCTTCCCGGCCAGCGCGTCCTTGTCGAGGACGTCGAAGAACGACTTGAACAGCCCGCTGTAGGAGGCGCTGAACACGGGTGTGACCACGATCAGCCCGTCGGCCCCCGCCACCGCCTCCTGGGCGGCGGCGAGGTTCTTGCCGGCGAAACCGTTGGTGAAGTTGTGCGCGATCTCGACCGCGAGGTCGCGCAGTTCGATCACCTGGGTGTCGACCGGTGTGTGCCGGTCCACGGCGGCGGCCAGCCGGTCGCCCAGCAGCCGGGTGGAGGACGGGGCGCTCAGCCCCGCCGAGACGACGACGAGCTTCATACGGTGGTCACCTCCTGGGCGGCCTTGAGGGAAGCGTGGGTGGGCGCCTCCGGCACGTTCGCCGGACGGCCGTTCGCGAACTCCTTGCGCAGCACCGGCACGACCTCCTCGCCCAGCATGTCGAGCTGCTCCAGCACGGTCTTCAGCGGCAGTCCCGCGTGGTCCATCAGGAAGAGCTGGCGCTGGTAGTCGCCGGCGTAGTCCCGGGAGGCCAGGGTCCGCTCGATCACCTGCTGCGGGGAGCCGACGGTCAGCGGGGTCTGCTCGGTGAAGTCCTCCAGCGAGGGCCCGTGCCCGTAGACCGGCGCGTTGTCGAAGTACGGCCGGAACTCGCGCACGGCGTCCTGGGAGTTCTTCCGCATGAACACCTGGCCGCCGAGTCCGACGATCGCCTGCTCGGGCGTGCCGTGGCCGTAGTGCGCGAACCGCTTCCGGTAGAACTCGACCATCCGCTTGGTGTGGTCGGCGGGCCAGAAGATGTGGTTGTGGAAGAAGCCGTCACCGTAGTACGCGGCCTGCTCGGCGATCTCCGGGGAGCGGATCGAGCCGTGCCAGACGAACGGCGGTACGCCGTCCATCGGCCGCGGGGTGGAGGTGAAGCCCTGCAGCGGCGTGCGGAACTTGCCCTCCCAGTCGACGACGTCCTCGCGCCACAGGCGGCGCAGCAGGGCGTAGTTCTCGATGGCGAGGTTGATGCCCTCGCGGATGTCCTGGCCGAACCACGGGTACACCGGCCCGGTGTTGCCGCGGCCCATCATGAGGTCGACCCGTCCGTCCGCCAGGTGCTGGAGCATCGCGTAGTCCTCCGCGATCTTCACCGGGTCGTTGGTGGTGATCAGGGTGGTGGACGTGGAGAGGATCAGGTTCTCCGTCCGCGCGGCTATGTACCCGAGCATCGTGGTCGGGGACGACGGCACGAACGGCGGGTTGTGGTGCTCGCCGGTGGCGAAGACGTCGAGCCCGACCTCCTCGGCCTTCAGCGCGATGGCGACCATGGCCTTGATCCGCTCGCGCTCGGTCGGCGTACGCCCCGTGGTGGGGTCCGGCGTGACGTCGCCGACCGTGAAGATCCCGAACTGCATGGTCACCCTCCAGGTTGTTGACGGTTCAACTATACCCCTGGAACCGACCTCCCACCCGGGCTATTCCCCCGGCCCGCCACGCCCCTACGGCACCAGCACCAGCCGCCCGCGCACGCCGCCCTCCGCCAGCCGGGCGTGCGCCTTCGCGGACTCGGCCAGCGGATAGGTCTCGGCCACCCGGAGGCTCAGCACCCCCGCGTCCACCAGCCCGGCCAGCTCCGCCAGCCGCACCCCGTCGGGCCGCACCGACACCGCCGTGGTCCGCACCCCGCGCACCTCGGCGGGCTGCCCGCCGGGCCGGGCGCTGACGAACGCTCCCCCGTCGCGCACCCACTCCAGCGCCGGCTCGCCGAGCATCGCCGCGTCCAGCACCGCGTCCACGCTCCCGGGCGCCACCCCGCCGGCCGTGAAGGACGTGGCCCCCAGCGACCGCACCAGCCCCTCGTCGGCCGCCCGGGCGTGCCCGGTCACCGCGATCCCCCGGTGCGCGGCGAGCTGCACCGCGAACCCGCCGACCGCGCCCGCGGCGCCGGTCACCAGCAGCGAGGAGCCCGCGGGCAGGTCCAGCAGGTCCAGGGCCTGCGCGGCGGTCAGCCCGTTCAGCGGCAGGGTGCCCGCGTGCACCGCGTCCACCGTGGCGGGCGCCCCGGCCACCGCGTCCGCGTCCACGACCACGTACTCGGCGTGCGCGCCCAGCGGATCGGTCACCCCCGGCACCAGCGCGACGACCTCTTCGCCCACCCGTCGGCCGGCGCCCGCGCCCACCGCGTCCACCGTTCCGGCGACGTCCCAGCCCAGCCCGATCGCCCCGCCGGTCCCGCCGAAGAGGCCGGCCCGGACGGCCAGGTCCACCGGGTTCAGCGCACCGGCCGCCACCTTGATCCGCACCTGCCGCGCCCCCGGCTCCGGCACCGCCACCTCGGCGATCTCCACGGCCTCCGGACCGCCGAACGTCGTCACCACAGCAGCACGCATGTCAACTCTCCTACGGGAAAAGGGATTTGTGCCTTCGCGGCGCTTTCTTCGCCGCACGGACAACCCTAGGGAGAGGTACTATCCATCGGTAAGTAGTTACCTGAGAGTGCGTAGGTGCCTCGGAGGAGAGCCCATGGCGACGATGACCGCGGCCCAGCGGCGCGAACAGGCCCGTAACGACTACGACGCCTTCCTGCGCGACTGCCCGACCAACCAGCTCCTCGGCCGGCTCAGCGACAAGTGGGTCGGCCTCGTCGTCGCCGCGCTGGTCCCGGGCCCCATGCGCTACAGCGACATCGGCCGCAGGATCGCCGGCGTCAGCCCCAAGATGCTCACCCAGACCCTGCGCGCCCTGGAGCGGGACGGCATCGTCAGCCGCACGGTCACCCCGTCCGTCCCGGTCCGGGTCGACTACGAGCTCACCCCGCTCGGCCGCAGCCTGGGCGGCCTGCTCACCGCGGTGAAGGACTGGGCGGAGACCCACTTCGACGACGTACGGGCGGCCCGCGAACGGTACGACGACGAGAACGCGAACGCCGCCGACCTCGCCTAGGGTCCGTCCGGATCGGGCGCCTGGGCCGGCCGCGCCCGCAGCCGGGCGATCTGCTCCCCGCCGAACTCGACCGTCCGCTCCATGTGCCGCACGATGACCGCCAGTTCCGTGTCGTCCAGGTCGTCGAAGATCCGCGACCAGTCACCGGCCAGCGTGTCCCACATCCGCCCGAACTCGGCGATCCGCTCCGGTACGGTCACCACCAGCACCCGCCGCCGGTCCACCTCGTCCCGCCGCCGCACCACGTAACCCGCCCGCTCCAGGCGGTCCACCAACCGGGTCGCCGACCCCGTCGTCAGCCCCGTCAGCTCCGCGACCCGGCCCGTGGTGACCGGCCCCTCCTCCAGCGTCAGCAGGTTCAGGCACTGCAGATCGGTGGGGTGCAGCCCGATCCGGTCGGCCACGGCCTGGTTGAACAGCGCGTACGACGCCATGTACCGCCGGGACACCACGGCCAGCTCCGCCAGCAGCCCGGACCGCCCGGTACCGTTCCCGGCCATGCCGCACTCCCCTTCGTCCGAGTGAAGCAGCGATCGTACGACGCTCCCGCCCCCCGGGACCGGCCCCGGGCCCGTGTCCCCGCGTGCGAAGCTGCCCGTATGCCCATCCTGCGCTCCGCCGCCCTCTTCGTCGTCGCCGCGCTCTTCGAGATCGGCGGTGCCTGGCTGATCTGGCAGGGCGTGCGCGAGCACCGGGGCTGGCTGTGGATCACCGGCGGGGTCGTCGCCCTCGGCGCCTACGGCTTCGTGGCCACCTTCCAGCCGGACGCCCACTTCGGCCGCATCCTCGCCGCCTACGGTGGGATCTTCGTGGCCGGCTCGATCCTGTGGGGCATGGTCGCCGACGGCTACCGCCCCGACCGCTGGGACGTCACCGGAGCGCTGATCTGCCTCGCCGGCATGGCGGTGATCATGTGGGCGCCGAGGAACGGCGCCTGACCCTCGCCTAGGCTGGACGGAGCGCCGACCGCAGAGGTTTCCGCCTCTCCCCTCTTCCCCAGGAGCAGCCATGGCCACCGCCGCCCCGTCCGCCGCCTCCCGCATCGCCGTCGTCACGGGTGCGAGCAGCGGCATCGGCGCCGCGACGGCCCGCCGGCTCGCCGCTGCCGGGTACCGCGTCGTGCTCACCGCCCGCCGCAAGGACCGCATCGAGGCCCTGGCCGAGGAGCTGACCGCGGCCGGCCACTCGGCGACCGCCTACCAGCTCGACGTGACGGACCGGGCGGCGGTGGACGAGTTCGCGACGGCCTTCAAGTCGATCGGCGTCCTGGTCAACAACGCCGGCGGAGCCCTCGGCGCGGACCCCGTGGCCACGGGCGACCCGGCCGACTGGCGCACGATGTACGAGACGAACGTCATCGGCACGCTGAACGTCACCCAGGCGCTGCTGCCCAAGCTGGAGGCGAGCGGCGACGGGGTGGTCGTGGTGGTGTCCTCCACCGCGGGCCTCGGCACCTACGAGGGCGGCGCGGGCTACGTGGCCGCCAAGCACGGCGAGCACGTGCTCGCCGAGACCCTCCGTCTGGAGATCGTCGGCCGGCCGGTCCGGGTGATCGAGATCGCGCCGGGCATGGTCAAGACGGACGAGTTCGCGCTGACCCGCTTCGGCGGCGACACCGAGAAGGCCGAGAAGGTCTACGCGGGCGTGGCCGAGCCGCTCACCGCCGACGACGTCGCCGAGACCATCGCCTGGACGGTCACCCGCCCCAGCCACGTCAACGTGGACCTGCTCGTCCTGCGCCCGCGCGCCCAGGCGTCCAACACGAAGGTGCACCGGGAGCTGTGACGCCGACCCGCGCCGTCCGGCAGGCCGGGTAGGGCCGCTCAGCGCGTCCGGCAGCCGGGATCGTCGACGATGACGGCGTTGGCGGGGACGATCTCGGGGTCGTCCTCGTCGTCGCTCACCCACTTCGTCGTCGCGTACGCCCGTCCGCCGTCACCCACGCACTTGGTGGCGAGGTTCCCGAAGCCGTCCGGGAAGTTGTACACCTCGGCCGGGGAGTCCTCCCCGGCCCGGCCCGCCACCGGTGCGTCGGCCTTGCCCCGCTCGTCGTAGTGCTTCTCGGAGCAGCCCGGGACGGCGAGCAGGACGAGCGCGGCCAGTGCCGCCCCGAGCGGGCCCCGGCTCAGCCGGTGCACGCCTTGTCCTCCACGATCTGGACGTTGGACGGGCCGCTGGCGTTGGTCGTCACATAGGCCCGGAAGCCGTGGCCCACGCACTTGGTGGCCAGGTTCCCGAAGCCGTCGGGCATGTTGAACACCTCGGCCGGGGTGTCGTCGCCGGCCCGGCCCCGCACCGGGGCGTCCCCCTTGCCCCGCTTGTCGTTGTAGCTGTCGGAGCAACCGGTGAGCAGGCTGCCCCCGGCCAGCAGGAGCACGGCCGCCCACGTCCCGGCAGCCACACGCGTACGCTTCGTCAACCCGGCCCCCGTAGCGAGAAGTTGAATGGCACAGCGGTAGACAGCACGGCGGGCCGGAACGGTTCCGGCCCGCCGTGCGGGAGATGGCGCGGGGTCGTGCGTCAGCCCTTCACGCAGACGACCTGCTTCAGCTTCGCCACGACCTCCACCAGGTCCCGCTGCTGGTCGATGACCTGGTCGATGGACTTGTACGCGCCCGGGATCTCGTCCACGACGCCGGAGTCCTTGCGGCACTCCACGCCCCGCGTCTGGTCCTCCAGGTCCTTCGTGGAGAAGCGCCGCTTGGCCGCGTTCCGGCTCATGCGCCGGCCCGCGCCGTGCGAGGCGGAGTTGAAGGACGCGTCGTTGCCGAGACCCTTCACGATGTACGAACCGGTGCCCATCGAGCCCGGGATGATCCCGTACTCGCCGGAGCCGGCCCGGATCGCGCCCTTGCGGGTCACGAGCAGGTCCATCCCCTCGTAGCGCTCCTCCGCCACGTAGTTGTGGTGGCAGGAGATCTCCGGCTCGAAGGTCGGCCGGGCCTTCTTGAACTCCTTGCGGATCACGTCCTTCAGGAGCGCCATCATGAGCGTGCGGTTGTGCTTGGCGTACTCCTGCGCCCAGAACAGGTCGTTGCGGTAGGCCGCCATCTGCGGGGTGTCCGAGACGAAGACGGCGAGGTCGCGGTCGACCAGGCCCTGGTTGTGCGGGAGCTTCTGGGCCACGCCGATGTGGTGCTCGGCGAGTTCCTTGCCGATGTTGCGGGAGCCGGAGTGCAGCATCAGCCAGACGGAGCCGTCCGTGTCGGTGCACACCTCGATGAAGTGGTTACCGCTGCCGAGCGTCCCCATCTGCTTCGTGGCGCGCTCCTGACGGAACTTGACCGCTTCCGCGACCCCGTCGAACCGCCCCCAGAAGTCGTCCCACCCGGAGGTGGCCAGGCCGTGGAACCCACCCGGCTCGACGGGGTCCTCGTGCATGCCCCGGCCCACCGGAATCGCCTGCTCGATCTTCGAGCGCAGCCGGGACAGGTCCCCGGGCAGGTCGTTCGCCGTCAGCGAGGTCCGCACCGCGGACATGCCGCAGCCGATGTCCACGCCCACCGCGGCCGGGCACACCGCGCCGCGCATCGCGATGACCGAGCCGACCGTCGCACCCTTCCCGTAGTGCACGTCCGGCATCACCGCCAGGCCCTTGATCCAGGGCAGGGTGGCCACGTTCTGGAGCTGGCGCAGGGCCACGTCCTCGACCGACGCGGGGTCGGTCCACATCCGGATCGGGACCTTCGCGCCCGGCATCTCCACGTACGACATGTCTTCCTCATTCCCCCGAGAACAGTGACAAAAAGATTACAAAAGGCTTAAAAGCAACAAAATGCAAAACCGGTGCCGAAGTCGACTGAAAAGGACAAGGGAACGGCATCCACGGCGGTGCGTGCGATACACATTGTCTCCAGGGGTCGCCCCACCCCGGCAAGCGAATAACCAGCGGGGACACTGGAGCGCCGAACGAGCGCAGACCGTCGAGAGGAGCCCGACCGTGCAGCGGAAGGCGTACGTAACCGGCACCGCCGCCCTCCTCGCGGCACTGCTGGCCGGCTGCACGAGCGGTTCCGGGAGCGGCGGTCGGACGGACGACGCCAACCCGGACGACGCCGGCACCACGACGGTGGCCGCCCAGCCCGGCAAGTACCGCAGCCTGCCCGAGCCCTGCGGCGCCGTGGACCACGACACCCTCGACGCCATGCTGCCCGGCATCAGGCAGCTCACCGACCCCGACCAGCGGGACAAGGCGTACCAGGGCGAGGCCACGCTCACCTACAACACCGAACGCAAGGTGGGCTGCCACTGGAAGGTGGAGTCCAGCGACGCCACCGACCGCCTCTCGGTCGACTTCGAGCGCGTGGTGTCGTACGACAACGCGGTCAGCGACGACGACCAGGCGCGGAATCTGTTCCAGGGCATGGAGACGGCCGCCGATCTGCCCGAGCCGAGCGCCTCCACCTCCGCCGACGCGACCACATCGCCCGACTCGCCTGATTCTTCTAGTTCTTCTGCTTCTTCCGGTTCCTCCGGTTCCGACCCCTCGGCCGCGGGCGCCACGACCACGCCGACCCCCAAGGCCACCGCGAGCGGCGGGACTCCGGCCTCCCCGGACGGCTCCGGGGCTCCGTCGGACTCCCCCTCGGGCACCGCCACGGCCGATCTCCAGCCCCGCGTGCTGACCGATCTCGGTGACGAGGCGTATCTGAACGACGAGCTGAACACCTCCGGTTCGACAGCCGAACAGCGGACCGTGACTGTGGTGTTCCGCACGTCCAACGTCGTCGTCACCCTCGAGTACGAGGAGCAGCCGACGGTCGGCGGAGCGGTCCCCGACAGCAAGGAAATGCAGGACAGGGCCCGTGATCTGGCCTCTCAACTGGCCGACGCGCTCAACGGTTGAGGGCCCCGGGCCGCCGTGCCCGCCGGACCCGCGAAGGGCGCGAACGGAAACCGCACAGCTCCTTCACCGCGTACGGTGGCCCCGCAGGAACCCGCACGAACACCGAGCGTCATGAGTGAAGGAACCATGCAGCGAGCAGCCCAGCGAGACGTCCTTGCCCAGCCTCACCAGCGAGCCAAGCGCCTTCGCCGTGCCCTTGTCTGCGCGGCGGCCGTTCCCGCGGTGCTGATCACCGCGGCCTGCTCCTCGGATTCCGGCGACTCCCAGGACAAGGGCGGCGCCGGCGCGCAGCAGACCCCGAGCGGCACCGCGTCGAAGCAGCCGTCGGCGAGCGCCTCCCCGACCGTGCAGGCGGCCGCCTACCGCAAGCTTCCGGAGCCGTGCCACGCGCTGGCGAAGAAGACCCTGACCGATCTGGTGCCCAAGGGCGCGAGCTCGGGCAAGGAGGGCACGTCCGATGACACGGCGACCCGCTCCTCCTGCTCCTGGAGCAGCCTGGACAACAACGGCGTCAAGGGCTCCCAGTTCCGCTGGCTGAACGTCTCCCTGCTGCGCTTCGACTCGGACACCGACCGCGGCCCGGGCGACAAGCAGGCGCACGCGTACTTCACCCAGCAGGTCGGCGACGCGCAGAGCGTGTCCGGGGCCAAGAACACCAAGGCCCAGCCGGTCGCGGGCACGGGCACCGAGGCGACCCTGGTGCGCTACGACCTGAAGAAGAAGGAAGGCGCGTTCAAGCAGCAGACGGTGGTCGCCCGGGTCGAGAACGTGGTCGTCACGCTCGACTACAACGGCGCCGGTCTCGCCGGCGAGAAGACCCCGAGCTCCGACGACCTGGCCAAGGCGGCGGAGAAGGCCGTGAAGGAGGTCGTGGCGGCCGTCACGGCGGCCAACGGCCAAGGTTCCGGAGGCAGTTCGTCCACCAAGCCCTCCACCTCGCCCTCGAAGCAGGGGTCGAAGACGGCGTCCAAGTCCCCGTCGGCCCCGGCGTCGAAGTCCGCCTCTTCCAGCGCGTCCCCCTCGAAGTCGGCCGCGAAGAAGAGCTGACCGGCCACACGTGCGCCGCACACGTGTGCCACTCTGTTGCGCGCAACAACAGGCAAGTGGAGGGGAGTGCGAGTGGCCGCGCCACTTCAGCTGACTCGGATGCACCGCGTTCTCATCGGCGTGGTCGTGTCAGGGGCCATGATCATCGCCGGGATCGGCTTCGCCGGTTCCTACGCGGCGGTCCGCGAACTGGCGATCAAGAAGGGCTTCGGGAACTTCGCCTATGTGTTCCCGGTCGGCATCGACGCGGGCATCTGTGTCCTGCTCGCCCTTGATCTGCTGCTGACCTGGATCCGCATCCCCTTCCCGCTCCTGCGGCAGACGGCCTGGCTGCTGACGGCGGCCACGATCGCCTTCAACGGTGCCGCCGCCTGGCCGGACCCGCTGGGCGTGGGCATGCACGCGGTGATCCCGGTCCTGTTCGTGGTCGCCGTCGAGGCGGCCCGGCACGCCATCGGCCGGATCGCGGACATCACGGCCGACAAGCACATGGAGGGCGTCCGCCTCACCCGCTGGCTGCTCTCCCCGGTCCCCACCTTCCTGCTCTGGCGCCGGATGAAGCTGTGGGAGCTGCGCTCCTACGACCAGGTGATCAAGCTGGAGCAGGAGCGTCTGGTCTACCAGGCCCGGCTGCACGCCCGGTTCGGCCGCGCCTGGCGCCGCAAGGCCCCGGTGGAGTCCCTGATGCCGCTGCGGCTGGCGCGCTACGGCGTCCCGCTGGCCGAGACGGCCCCTGCGGGCCTGGCGGCGGCCGGCATCGAGCCGGCGGTGATCCCCGCGCAGCGGCAGCCCGAGCTCGCCCCCGCCGGGGACCGGGGCGGCTCGACCGCCGCGGCCGCCCGGGCGGCCGAGCCCGTGCCGGCGGCGACGCGGGCGCACGCGGGCGTGGCGGCGGCGCCCCACGCCGGGCAGTACGCCGAGCCTCCCGTGGACGACGAGCAGAGCCCCTGGTTCCAGACCCCGCGCGAGGTGGACTACCACGGCGGCTACGACCCGACCTACGAACCGCCGCCGGACCCCCAGTACCTGCCGGAGGAGCAGTACGAGGACTGGTACGAGGAGCAGCCGCCGGAGCAGTTCCAGCAGCCCTCCCCGGAGGAGACCGGCAGCTTCCCCATCCCGGTGGGCCCGAACCGCACCCGGGAGCTGGGCGAGGGCGGCGGCCCGCCGGAGCCCGACGAGGAGGCCTACTACCAGGTCTTCCGGCAGTCGATCGACGGCAGCTACCCGACGCCCCGTGTGCTCGGTGACAACATCCAGGCGACGTTCGGCACCGCGCTGAGCCCCGGCGCCCTGAAGACCCTGGTGGACCGGTTCCAGCAGCGCCACTCGGCGGAACTGGAAGAGGACCACATCGCCTGACGACGTGCGTGACACATGCGAGGAGGGGGCGCCCGGTGACACCGGGCGCCCCCTCCTCGTACGACGCGGCCTGTTACTCGCCGAGCAGCGTGCGCACCCGGTCCTGCCCGACCGCCAGCAGCAGCGTGGGCAGCCGCGGACCGGTGTCCCGGCCGACCAGCAGGTGGTACAGCAGGGCGAAGAAGGTCCGCTGGGCCGTCTTGATCTCCGGCGGCAGCTCCTTCGGCGTGGCGTCGGCCGGGAACCCGGCCTGCACCTTGGGCACGCCGTACACGAGGTGGGTCAGCCCGTCCAGGGACCAGTGCTCGGCGAGCCCGTCGGCGAGCAGGCGCACGGACTGCTGGGACGCCTCGTCGAGGGACTTCAGCAGCTCGGCGTCGGGCTCGTCACGCACGATCGTCCGCTGGTCGGCGGGGACGTGCGTGTTGATCCACGCCTCGGCCTTGTCGTAACGCGGCCGGACCTCGTCGAGCGAGCCCAGGGGCTGCTCCGGGTCCAGCTCGCCGAGGATGCGCAGGGCCTGGTCCTCGTGCCCGGCGGTGATGTCGGCGACGGACGCGAGCGTGCGGTACGGCAGCGGCCGCGCGGTCTTCGGCAGCTCACCGGCGGCCGTGCCGACGGCACGGCTGTGGGCCGCCACGTCGGCCGGCAGCGCGGAGCCGTCGGCGACCTTGCCCGCCAGCTTGTCCCACTCGTCGTAGAGCCGCTGGATCTCCTGGTCGAAGGCGATCTTGAACGACTGGTTGGGTCGGCGGCGGGCGTAGAGCCAGCGCAGCAGCTGCGGCTCCATGATCTGCAGCGCGTCGGCCGGGGTGGGCACACCGCCGCGCGAGGACGACATCTTCGCCATCCCGGAGATGCCGACGAAGGCGTACATCGGGCCGATGGGCTGCTCGCCGCCGAAGATGCCGACGATCTGGCCGCCGACCTGGAAGGAGGAGCCCGGCGACGAGTGGTCGACACCGGACGGCTCGAAGATCACGCCCTCGTACGCCCACCGCATCGGCCAGTCGACCTTCCAGACCAGCTTGCCGCGGTTGAACTCGCTCAGCCGGACCGTCTCGGCGAAGCCGCACGCGGTGCACGTGTAGGCCAGCTCGGTGGTGTCGTCGTCGTACGAGGTGACGGTCGTCAGGTCCTTGCCGCAGTTGCCGCAGTACGGCTTGTACGGGAAGTACCCGGCCGAGCCGGAGCTGCCGTCGTCCTCGGCCGCTGCGCCCGAGCCCTCCTCGGCCTCCAGCTCGGCCTCGTCGAGGGCCTTCTGCTGCTGCTTCTTCGGCGCCTTCTTCGTGCGGTACTGCGCGAGGATCGCGTCGATGTCGCCGCGGTGCTTCATGGCGTGCAGGATCTGCTCGCGGTACGTGCCGGACGTGTACTGCTCCGTCTGGCTGATCCCGTCGAACTCCACGCCCAGTTCGGCCAGCGACTCGACCATCGCGGCCTTGAAGTGCTCGGCCCAGTTCGCGTACGCGGAACCCTTCGGCGCCGGCACCGAGGTGAGCGGCTTGCCGATGTGCTCGGCCCAGGACTCGTCGACACCCGCGACGCCGGCCGGCACCTTGCGGTAGCGGTCGTAGTCGTCCCACGAGATCAGGTGCCGGACCTCGCGGCCGCGGCGGCGGATCTCGTCGGCGACCAGGTGCGGGGTCATCACCTCGCGCAGGTTGCCCAGGTGGATCGGGCCCGACGGGGAGAGACCGGACGCGACGACGACCGGTTTGCCCGGGGCACGGCGCTCCGACTCTTCGATGACCTCATCCGCGAAACGGGAGACCCAGTCGGTGGTCTCGGTGCTCTGAGCCACGATCGGCACGTCCTCTTGATTCTCGAGCAGTGGGGAGTCGTTCTGGCACTCCCATACTCCCAGACGGCCCCGCGACCGAGAAAACGGCTTTACCCCCCATGGGATACTGGACGGGTCTATCCATCCCCACGAGGAGAACGGCACCCCTACCTATGGCCTCGGTCACGTCCCTCAGCGACTCCGTCCACCAGCACCTCGCGTCCGCCCTCACGGCCACCCTGCCGGAGGCCGCCGGTTCGGACCCGCTGCTGCGACGAAGCGACCGGGCCGACTTCCAGGCCAACGGCATCCTGGCGCTCGCCAAGAAGGCGAAGGCCAACCCCCGGGAGCTGGCGGTCCAGGTCGTCTCCCAGGTGGCCACGGGTGACGTGATCGCGGACGTCGAGGTCTCCGGGCCCGGCTTCCTGAACATCACCATCGCGGACCGGGCGATCACCGAGAACCTGGCCGCGCGGTACACCGACGAGTCGGGCCGGCTCGGCGTGCCGCACGCCGAGCACGCGGGCACCACGGTGATCGACTACGCGCAGCCCAACGTGGCGAAGGAGATGCACGTCGGCCACCTGCGCTCGGCGGTCATCGGCGACGCGGTCGTGCAGATCCTGGAGTTCACCGGCGAGCAGGTGGTCCGGCGTCACCACATCGGCGACTGGGGCACCCAGTTCGGCATGCTCATCCAGTACCTGGACGAGCACCCGCACGAGCTGGACCACAAGGCGGCCCAGGTCACCGGCGAGGAGGCGATGTCGAACCTCGACCGCCTCTACAAGGCGGCGCGCAAGCTGTTCGACTCGGACGAGGAGTTCAAGACCAGGGCCCGGCGCCGGGTGGTCGACCTCCAGGCCGGGGAGCCGAAGACGCTCGCCACGTGGCAGAAGTTCGTGGACGAGTCGAAGATCTACTTCTTCTCCGTCTTCGAGAAGCTGGACATGGAGGTGCGCGACGCCGACATCGTCGGCGAGTCCGGCTACAACGACATGCTGGCCGAGACCTGCCGCCTGCTGGAGGAGTCCGGCGTCGCGGTCCGCTCCGAGGGCGCCCTCTGCGTCTTCTTCGAGGACGTCAAGGGCCCGGACGGCAAGCCGGTCCCGCTGATCGTGCAGAAGTCGGACGGCGGTTACGGCTACGCGGCCACCGACCTGTCCGCGATCCGCGACCGCGTCTTCACCCTGAAGGCGAACTCGATCGTGTACGTGGTCGACGCCCGCCAGTCCCTGCACTTCAAGATGGTCTTCGAGACCGCCCGCAGGGCCGGCTGGCTGGGCGACGACGTCAAGGCGTTCCAGCTCGCCTTCGGCACGGTCCTCGGCAAGGACGGCAAGCCGTTCAAGACCCGTGAGGGCGAGACGGTCAAGCTGGAGGACCTGCTGGACGAGGCCGTCGAGCGGGCCACCGCGGTGGTCCGGGAGAAGGCCGAGAAGGTGGGCCTGACGGAGCGGGAGATCGTCGAGAACGGCCGCTACGTCGGCGTCGGCGCGGTCAAGTACGCCGACCTGTCCACCTCCGCCGTCCGGGACTACAAGTTCGACCTGGACCAGATGGTCTCGCTCAACGGCGACACGAGCGTGTACCTCCAGTACGCCTACGCCCGTATCCAGTCCATCCTCCGCAAGGCCGGCGAGGCCCGCCCCGCCGCCCACCCGGAGCTGGCGCTGGCCCCGGCGGAGCGCGCGCTGGGCCTGCACCTGGACCGCTTCGCCGAGACCGTGCTCGAGGTGGCGTCGTCCTACGAGCCGCACAAGCTGGCCGCGTACCTGTACCAGCTCGCGACGCTGCTGACGTCCTTCTACGACCAGTGCCCGGTCCTGAAGGCCGAGACGCCGGAGCAGGTGGAGAACCGCCTGTTCCTGGTCGACCTCACCGCGCGCACGCTGCACCGGGGCATGGCGCTGCTGGGCATCCGCACGCCCGAGAAGCTCTGACGGCGAACTCGCACCAGACGAGCTTGCCGGGGGCGCGCTGACCCACGCCCCACCGGTCGGCGAGGGACGCGACCAGCAGCAGCCCCCGCCCGCCCTCCTCAT